>DAHXMN010000031.1 GCA_027371725.1 Candidatus Woesearchaeota archaeon
CGCGCGCCAACATCATGACCCCGACGAGCCAGAACCTCAAGGCGATGGGCGAGGACGTCAAGGTCTACCTGCAGCAGCTCCTCGACAGCGGCGCGAAGAAATCAGATATTCCCCTCGAGTTGGAGAAACTGATCAGGGCGTACGACCCGTGCTTCAGCTGCAGCACGCACTTCCTCAAGGTTGATTGGGAAGATGGCTGACGGGATTCGTGGTCGAGAAAGAATGTGAAAAGAGAACTGCGTTCTACCGTCCGGTGATCTCCCGCATCGGCATCCCGTACGTGTCGTGTGCCGCCCGTTCGAGATCCGCCAGCAGACCCCTCTCACGCGGACGCCGTTCTCCTGCAGGTAGTTCTGCGTCCACTCGCGCTCGTCTTCGACGTATGCCGCTGCGCTCTCGCCGTCTTTCTCGTGCTCGCTGAGGAACGTCGAGATATCTTTGTCGCCGCACGGCCTTCTCTGCGTTGATGAAGATCGGCGTCAATGACGTCCCGGACGTGACGATGGCTGGCGGTCGCGGCTCGCTGAACGCTCCGGTCTGGATGAGGCGCTCGCTGATGAGGGGGTCGTGCGGCCAATCAAGATGTTCTCCACCCATTAGGGTCACCTTTACCCATTCTTCAGGGGTGAATATGTCACGAATATGAATCTTCTCGTTCTCTCACCGTTTCTCAGACCCACTTTAAATACCATTTTAAAAACTCTTTATAACCATTCTTAAACCCGGAAAGTTTTTATTCATCGCCTCCCGCCCAGTCACCATGGGGTTCCTTGACGGGGTCTACGCTGCAGCGAAGCGACGGCAGGCGACCATCATCCTCGCGGAAGCGGAGGATCCGCGCGTCCTCGACGCCGCGGCCATCATCGAGAAGAAATGCTTGGCGAGACTGATACTGCTCGGCGACGAGAAGAAGGTGCGGCAGGCGCTCAAACGGCGCAAGCTCAAGCTCAAGGCAGGCATCCTTTCTTACGCCAACCACCCGAAAGCGGAGCACCTCGCGCGCGAGATGGTGATGCTCCGTCGCCACAAGGGATTGATCCTCGACGAAGCGAAGACCGCGTTGACGAAGGACACGAAGACCTTCGCCGCCATGCTCGTCCAGCAGGGGTACGCGGACGGCTACGTCGCGGGCAGCCTCTGCCCGACCGCGGACACGATCCGGCCGGCCCTGCAGCTCATCGGCGCGGCCAACGGGTTCGCGTCCAGCTACTTCGTCATGCTCCACCGGAAGCAGCCGCTCTTCTTCGCGGACTGCGCCTTCAACGTGGAGCCGACGGCGGAGCAGCTCGCTCGGATCGCGGTCGACACGGCGAAGAGCGCGGAACATTACGGCGTCAATCCCAAGGTCGCGTTCCTCAGCTTCAGCACGAGAGGGAGCGGCCGGGGCGCGAGCGCGGACAAGATGCGGCAAGCCCTCGCGCTCGCGCAGAAGCTCGCACCAAGCGTCCCGATGGACGGCGAACTCCAGTTCGACGCTGCTTTCGTGCCTGACGTGGCGAAGCGGAAAGCGAAAGGATCCGACGTCGCCGGGAAAGCGAACGTCTTCATCTTCCCAGATCTGGACAGCGGGAACATCGCGTACAAGATCGCGGAGCGGATGGGCGGCTGCCAGGCGATCGGCCCCGTCGTCCAAGGCCTGAAGAAGCCGGTGAACGACCTCAGCCGCGGCTGCTCGGTCAAGGACATCGTGGACGTGGTGGCGATCACCGCCAGCCACGCGTAAGTCTTTTTCAGGATTCTTCAATCTCTTTCCACCTTCTCTTTTTCTTTTCGTTCCGTCTTCATTCTTTACGCCATCGTCGCCTTGGCATGATTGACGGGCGCGAAGATGGTCGAGTGTTTCGAGACCATACTCCTGAGCGCCCGTCTCGTTCTCGGACCGGAGGGAGATCGTTTAGGCCGCGACGATGGCGTCGTCGGTATGTTCTTCCCATGAATGGAAAAATTCATAATATCCCTGCGCTTCTCCCGTCATGATGAGATCCATGGACGCGATCGACAGGCGCGCCTCTCTTCTCGTCATCTTCGCGCTCTTCCTCCTGTTCTCCCTCCCGGCCTGCGCCCCTGCGCCGCAGCCGCTCGTCGTGCCGAACGCCAGCCCGGCGCAGCCCGACCAGCCGGTCACGATGCCCGACCAGGACGCGGTCGTCGCCAACCTCTCGCCCTCGCCGAACGCTATCCCCTCGCAGACCGCCCTCGGTCTCGTCGAAGGCCGGACCTCCACGGTGCGCGTCCTCGGCAACCTCTACACGGTCCGCCTGGCAGCGGCCACGGATGCTGGCGTCACGCTCACGGTGAACAGCCAGGACTTCTCCCTGCGCACCGGCGAGGAGTTCAGCTTCGGCGACTTCCTCATCAGGCTCGATTCGGTCGCGCTCGATGCGGTGCGCGAGCCGCGGCCGAGCAGCGCCGACGTCACGCTCCGCATCCCCGCTTCCGGCTCAGTCCGCGACATCCTCCAGGAAGGGACCGCCAAGCGCTACCGGTTCAGCGACGGCGCCAGCTACACGGTCGCGCTCGTTTCCGTCGGCACGGACGGCAAGGGCGGCACCGCTGCGCTCTTCTCCGTGGACGGCGACGAACGCACGCTGACGCCGTACGAGGACGGCTCCTTCAACAACGGCGCGGAGTACCTCTTCGTCCACTACCTCTACCCCTCGAAGGCGGGCGCGATGACCGCCCTCGCCGCCGCGAACATCACCATCATCCAGAACACGTGAGCGATGATGGCACCGACCGTGACGGCGAACGCTTCTCAAGAACCCTCCCCCGGCTTCTATCGCCATTACAAGGGCGGCCGGTACGAGGTCGTCGGCGTCGCGCGCCACTCCGAGTCGAAGGAAGAGATGGTCGTCTACCGTGCCCTCTACGAGCCGGAGCCCGGCAAGGACCCGCTCTGGGTCCGGCCGAAAGCGATGTTCCTCGAGACCGTTGCCGTCGACGGGAAGCGGGTGCCTCGTTTCCGGCGGGAAGAGTGATGTGCAGGATCACGGGCACTCGGACGAATCGCTTTCGTGCTACGTCCCGACGGTCATCGCCGACGGTCATCGTAATGCAACCGGCCGGCTAACCGGGTCCGGCGATGTTCACCTCTGTTGTCGAAGAGCCGCCCAGGGGATGCAGTCCATCCGTCCAAGAGCCCGGTTCAACGGGTCTGCAGGAGCTTTCGCTCCGCCCACGTTGCTCGGAACGTCTTGTTCTTTGGACCGCGACGTGACGCGCGGGTCATCCCCGGGAGGCCGCCGGTCTCTTCGCGACGGTTCGGCGCGAGGTTCGGCCTGAGAATCCGGTCCGGAGAAGCGGAGGATCGAGCGCTCGGAGAGCGACTGGGGATGCCTTCATACAGCCCATCTTCAACTGAGACTTTAAAAGCGCGGATGCATTTCTCCTCAGCATGCATTTCGGCGAAGCGGCTGCTGAGAGGTTGGACCGGCCGGAACGCGAGACGTTCCTTCCCGCGGAGGGGATCCTCTCACTCCTTTCCGAGGGGCTCGTCCTCGCAGACATCGGCGCGGGCACGGGATTCATCGCGTTCCCCGCCGCCCGGACGGCGAAGAAGGTCTACGCCATCGACATCTCCGACGCGATGGTCGACATCCTGAAGAGACGCGTAGCAGAGCGTCACGTCGCGAATCTCGTCCCGCTCCTCTCGACCGTGGAGAAGATACCGCTGCCTGACGCTTCGGTGGACGCGGCGCTGAGCGTCTCGTGCTTCCACGACTACGAGGACGAGACGACCGTCGCGGAGACGGCGCGGATCCTGAAACCCCGGGGGCTGTTCCTCGTCGTGGACTGGGACGCTGATGCGGAACCCGGACGCAGGGTGCCCGGCCCGCCGCTCGGCGTCCGGAAGACGACTGAGCAAGTCATCGGGACGTGCGGCCGTTCCGGGCTCTCGCTCGAGTCGCGAGGCCGGTTGAACGAGGACGTCTTCACGCTGCTGTTCCGGAAGAACTAGGGGCTTTTTTTTCGGAGCGCCGCGGAGGTCTTGTCCTCCCTTCCGGTCCGGGCAAATCGTCCGCAACGCGCGTAGCGGTTTGGCGCCGCGGCGCCAAGCGCGTCGCGTGGTCTTGCTCCAAGGCGGCGCTCTTCGTGACGGGGAACGACGGACGAACGGTCGTTCGCTGCGGAAGAACAAGCGTGTTTCATCATTTGATCGCATCCCTGGTCTCGCGCGCGATCTGGAGCTCCTCGTTCGCGGGGATGACGAAGACCTTGACCTTCGATTCTGAGGAGGAAATCTCATGATCGTTCGCCCGGTTCTTCGTCCTGTCGAGCAGGATGCCCAAATACTCCAGGCGTTCGCAGACCGCTTCGCGGACGTACCACGCGTTCTCGCCGATGCCGCCGGTGAAGACGAGGCAGTCCAGGCCGCCGAGCGTGGCAGCGTACCCGCCGATGAACCGCCGGATGCGGTAGATGAGCATGTCGAGGGCGAGCCGCGCGTCCGGGTCACCCCGGTCGGCTTTCCGGCGGATGTCCCGCATGTCGCTGCTGCCGGCGATGGCCTTCAGCCCGGACTCCTTGTTCAGGAACGCGTCCACCTTCTCCGGGCTCAGCCGCAGCTCGCGCGTCAGGTAGAGGACCGCCTCCGGATCGATAGCCCCTGAGCGTGTGCCCATGATCAGCCCGTCCGTCGGCGTGAACCCCATGCTCGTGTCGACGGAAAGCCCGTCCTCGATCGCCGTGACGCTGCTCCCGTTCCCGAGATGGCAGGTCACCAGCCGCTTCGGCATCGTGCCGAGCAGCTCCTTCGCGCGGAGGCTGCAATACTTGTGGTTCGTGCCGTGGAACCCGTACTTCCGCACGCCGAACCGCTCGTACAGCCGCGGCGAGATCCCGTAGAGGAAGACCTCCCGCGGCATGGTGTGGTGGAACGCGGTGTCGAAGACCGCGACGCTCGGCGCGCCGCCGACGAGCGCCTTGCATCGCCGGATGCCGTCGAGGTTGAACGGGTTGTGGAGCGGCGCGAACCGGGAGAGCTCCCGGATATCCTCCTCCACCACGGACGTGACGACGACCGCCGTCGTATACGTCTCGGCGCCGTGCACGACACGATGCCCGACGGCGAGGATCTCATCGAGCGAGCGGAGGAACCGTTCCTTGAGGAGAAGGTCGAGGATGAGCGGGATGGCGTGGTGGACGTCCCTCGCTCCCGCGGGCCGCTCTTCCATCAGCGTTCCAGCGTCCTCTCCCGAGCCGTAGAACCGCTCCAGGACGAGCAGCGCGTCCGGGGAGCCGAGCCGTTCCACCCGGCCCTTGAGAAGGAGCGCGTCCTCCTTGATGGAATAGAGGCCGAACTTGACGCTGCTGCTCCCCGTGTTGAGGACGAGCACCTTGTCCTTCGGAGTCCCGATGCCACTCACCTCTCTTTGTGGCTCCTTCCGAGACGGAGGTTTTTAACGTTTTCCACCGGACGCGGTAAACTGCGTCGTTACCGGCCAATTCCTTTTGTTGCTCTCGCATCGTGGCCGCCGCGGAGGCCTTGTCCGCCCATCCGGTCCGGGTTATTGCGAAAATCTCCCTGCACGAATCGGGTGATTTTCTGGCATCGTTCCAAGGCGGCGGCCACGATGTCTACAGCCGCATTCTTACCACCATAACAGTTAAAAAGACCTCCTGTTTGCGGGGCTCTATGGCGTTCGACTGGTCGCAGGTCTACTTCGGCAACACGCTCCTCCAGTACGCGTACTTCTTCGGCATCATCGCCGGCGCAGTCATCGTCGGCAAGCTCATCACGTGGATATCGAAGAACGTGATCCGCGCCTTCGCGGACAAGACCGAGACGAAGCTCGACGACATCATCGCCCATCTCTTTGAAGGCCCGGTCATCTTCACCATCTTCATCGTCGCATTCCATTTCGCCCGTCAGGCGCTGGTCATCTCGGAAGGCATGGCCGCGGCCTTCGACAAGCTCATCGCAATCCTCATCATCCTGAACGCTGCGTGGTACCTCATCCGCTTCCTCGACAGCCTCATCGTCTACTACATCCAGCCCCTCGCGGAGAAGACCGAGACGGACCTCGACGACCACCTCCTCCCTTTGCTCAAACGGATCGTGAAGATCGTCGTCATCGCCATCGCGCTCGTCATGATGGTGGACAAGCTCGGCTACAACATCTCCACGCTGGTCGCGGGTATCGGCATCGGCGGCCTCGCCTTCGCCCTGGCGGCGCAGGACCTGCTCGGCAATTTCTTCGGCGGCATCGCCATCTTCACCGACAAGCCCTTCAAGGTCGGCGACCGCGTCAGGATCGGCACGGACGTCGATGGCTTCGTCCGCGAGATCGGGATGCGCACGACGCGGATCGAGACGTTCGGCGGCACGATGCTCGTCATGCCGAACCGGAAAGTGGCGGACGCCGTGCTCGAGAACATCACGAACGAGAAGCAGCGCCGCATGCAGATGACGCTCGGCGTCGAGTACGGCACCAGCGTCAAGAAGCTCGGCGAGGCGAAGCGGCTGATCATCAAGAACATCTAGGCCGTGAAGGGGCTCGACCACGAGACGTTCAACGTCGCGTTCTCGAACTTCAACTCCTCGTCGCTCGACATCAACGTCATCTACTGGATCACGAAGACAGGGCTCGACCGGTACTGGGACGTCCAGGACGAGCTCCTCACCGGCATCAAGGCCGACTTCGAGAAGGCGCGGATCGAATTCGCCTTCCCGACGCAGACGATCCACGTGAAGAAGTGAGCGTCTTGACTATCGGCGGCGTCCGTTCGTTCGCCTCTTTTGCCTCCCCGATGCTGATCTCCCTCCCGTAATAGTGCGACCCGTTCCGCAGCGCGCGGAGCTTGTCGACGAACGCAAGCTCGTCCTGCTTCAGCAGCCCTCGTTCTCCGGCGAACGCGAGATCCGCGATGTGCGAATAGCTCTTGAACCCTTCCAGGAGCATCTTCGCCTCGACCAGCTCGCGGACCGCCTCATAGTGGTTCTCGAGGACAATCATCGCGCTGACCTCATTGAGCTCGACGCCCTTGAGGAACTCGATGCGCCGCTTCGCCTCCCGCTCGAGGCTCGCCGCCCGCGGCGGGTCCGGCGCGGTCCTCCTCACCTCCCCTGTCTCGAGGTAATATGCGAACGGCCTCATAGGGGATCCCACCGGCCGGAGAGCACGATGCCGTTGACCAGGTTGTTCTTCACCTCGTCTGCGAGGCGCTCGGCCGTGAAGACCTGGATCTCGCGCCCGAGCTTCTCCCGGTATTCGTCGAAGCCTGCTGGCTCTTCCAGCGGCTTGACGAGCGCGAGATCGATGTCGAGCACCGAGGCGATCTGCTCGGGCGTCATGGCCCCCCCGCTCCAGAAGTTTACGGATCATCTCTTCCCGGCCCTTCTGGATTCCTTCTTCCCGGCCCTTCTGGATCCCTTC
>DAHXMN010000032.1 GCA_027371725.1 Candidatus Woesearchaeota archaeon
GAGGAAGAGGCGACGAAGAGGATGAGGAGGACGGAAGAGACGATGACGATCCTGCCGGGGGGGAGCATGATGCGACGAGGCATTGCATCCTAGAAAAGCGTTGCCGCGCGGAAAACGGAACGGTTCCGGACGGCGGAGGGATTATCTCCTCTTCCCGGAAAACCGTCCGGGAATCTCTGCTTTGCACTGCGGGCAGCGGCCGTCCTTGAGGAGGGAGACGCCCGCGTACCGGGAGCGGTCGACGACGGCCGCGTCGCAGGCGGGGCAGCGCGTGTCGTTCTCGAGGCCGGGCACGTTGCCGAGGTAGACATAGTCGAGATGCTTCTTCGCGATCCTCTTCGCGCGGAGCAGCGTCTTCGCCGGCGTCGAATTCGCGGAGAGCATCCGGTAGTCCGGGTGGAACGCGCTGAAGTGGAGCGGCGTCTCCTCGCCGACGGCGGTCGCGACCCATGCCGCGAGCGCCGCTATCTCCTCGTCGCTGTCGTTCTCGCCCGGGATGAGGAGGTTGGTGATCTCGACGTGGACGCCGCCCTTCTTCAGGGAAATTATCGTCTTCTTGATCTGCTCGTGGTCCGGCACCTTGCACCGTTTCTTGTAGAACTCCTTCGTGCCCTTGAGGTCGATGTTCGCCGCGTCGATGAGCGGGATGAGCTTCTTCAGGGGCGCGTCCTCGATGTAGCCGTTGCTGACGATCGCGCATCCCATCCGCTTCTTCTTGGCGAGCTTCGCGATGCCGAGCATGTACTCGTAGAAGATCGTCGGTTCGGTGTAGGTGAACGCAATCAGCCTGCAGCCCGCTTCCTCGGCGAGCGCGACGACCCGTTCCGGCGGCACGTCCTCCTCCTGCTCGAGGGCTTCCGCGCGGCGCTTGCTGATCTCCCAGTTCTGGCAGAAGTCGCAGTAGAGGTTGCACCCGATCGTCGCGACCGAGAGGATCGGCTCGCCGGGGTGGAAGTGGAACAGGGGCTTCTTCTCGACGGGGTCGACGTGGATCGCGCAGGGCTTCGCGTACGTGAGCGCGTAGAGTTTCCCTCCCTTCACGCCGCGCGTGCCGCAGCCGCCGAGCTGCCCCTCGCGGAGCACGCACCGCCGCGGGCAGAGCTCGCAGACGATGCTGCCGTCCTCGCGCGTCTTCCAGAAGAGCGCTTGTTTCATGGTGTTGGAGAAGAGGACGAAGTACTAATAGTTTTTCACGGGAAAAAGACGGGGAGAAAAGGAAGGGGGGAAGAGCGCCCGGTGGACGACGTTCCCATCCTCGCCTTGGCACGGTTGACGGGCGCGAGCATGACCGAGCGTTTTGGCGAGGTCATAGGGTACGCGAGCGTCCGATGATCTTCCCGAGCAGAGCGAGGACAACCAGGCCGCGAGGATGGGAACGAAGGGAGAGGGTTGAAGGACCGTGGCGATGGGAACGAGGAGGATTATTTATTTTCTATATAGTAATATCTTTCGTCGCCATAACTATTTAAAAGAACCCCGCCCGTCCCGCATCCAATGACGGACGACGTCACGAAGCTGGCAGCAGGCCTCAGCCCCCTCGAACGGAAGACGGCGCCCTGCCTGAAGAAGGAAGGCACCCTCGCAGAGCTCGCGACGGCCAGCGGCCTCCAGGAAGTGGAAGCGATGCGCGCCCTCCAATGGCTCGAAGGCAAGGGCTGCGTGAAGCTCGCCACCGAGGAGCAGGAAGCGCTCGTCGTCCTCGAACGCGGCCAGAAAGCAGCGAAGGAAGGGCTGCCCGAGCAGCACGCCCTGGAAGCGCTCAAGAAGAGGAAGACGCTCCTCGTCAGCGAAATCGCGGCAACGCTGCCCGCGTACGACAAGCAAGCCGTCGGCGCGGTCGTCGGCACGCTCAAGAAGCTCAACATCCCCTTCGTCACGATCGACGGAAAGCCCGCGTTCAAGTGGGTGGACGCGCTCACCGTCAAGGAGTCGAGCGAGCGGGCGCTCCTCGCGAAAGCGGGGAAGAGCGGCTGGCGGCTCAGCAGCGATTCGCTGACCGTCGAGGAGAAACAGGCAGCCATCGAGCTCGCGAAGCGGCAGGGGTACGCCGCCATCGAGAAACGGAAGGAGAAGAGCTACACGCTGACCCCTCTCGGCGAAGCCCTCACGAAGACGAAGGAGCTGAAGAAGGCGTACGCCGAACGGCTCACGCCGAAGATGCTCGAGGACGGCTCGTGGAAACAGCAGGAGTTCCGGCCGTACAACGTCACGATCAACGTGCCGAAGAAGACCGGCGGCCGCAGCCACTTCGTCAACGAAGCGATCGGCTACATCAAGCGTATCTGGCTCGACCTCGGCTTCGAGGAGATGGAAGGCGACCACGTCCAGACCGCGTTCTGGGACCTAGACTCATTGTTCGTCCCGCAGGACCACCCCGCGCGGGAGATGCAGGACACGTTCTACCTCAAGGACCCGGCGAAAGGGAAACTGCCGGCCGCGCTCCTCAAGAAAGTGAAGGCGGCCCACGAGAACGGCGGCGACACCGGGAGCGCAGGCTGGCGCTACGCGTTCAGCGACGAGGAAGCCGCGAAGAACCTCTTGCGCACGCACACGACCGTGTTGAGCGCGCAGACGCTCCTCAAGATAAAGGAAGGGAAACGCCGCATCCCCGGCAAGTACTTCAGCGTCAGCACGGTCTACCGGAACGAAGCGCTGGACTGGAAGCACCTCTTCGAGTTCCACCAGGTGGAAGGCATCGTCGTCGACGAGCACGCAGACTTACGCCACCTGAAAGGGTACTTGCGCGAGTTCTTCGGCAAGATGGGCTTCCCCGACGTCAGGATACGGCCGGCGCACTTCCCCTACACCGAGCCCTCGGCCGAGGTCGACGTCTGGGACCCGCGGAAACAGCAATGGGTCGAGCTCGGAGGAGCAGGCATCTTCCGCCCCGAGGTGACGAAGACGATCCTCGGCGAGGAAGTCCCCGTGCTCGCGTGGGGCCTCGGCATGGAACGGATCATCAAAGAGTATTACGGCTTCGAGGACCTCCGCGACCTCTACCGGAACGACCTCGAACAGCTGAAGACGGTGAAGGCGTGGCTGAAGTGAACACCATGGATTTCCACGACGCGCTCGCGTACGCGAAGGAGCAGAACCGGCTGCTCACGAAGCGCTACGGGCTCGAGGAGGACCGGATGAGGATCCTGGCGCAGACCGTGAAGCTGAGCGAAGAGGTCGGCGAACTCGCCAACGAGGTCCTCGCGAGCCAGGGGCTGCAACGCCACGAGAAGCTCGCAGCAACCGAGAAGGGGAACGTCGCGAAGGAGATGGCGGACGTGGTCTTCGTCACCATGCTCCTCGCCGACACCTTCGGCGTCGACCTCGAGGAAGCGCTCAGCGAGAAGATCGAGACCATCAAGATACGACGTGCGTGAAGAACGATGCCGACGATAACGCTCAGCAAGAAGGAACTCCTCAAGGAGGCAGGCAAGCTCTCCGACGAGAAGCTGAAAGACCGCATCAGCATGCTCGGCACCGACCTCGAAGGCATCGAGGGCGACCGGATCAACGTCGAGATCTTCCCGAACAGGCCGGACCTGCTGAGCCAGCAGGGGTTCGGCCGCGCGTTCGCCGCGTTCGTCGGCGCGAAGCCCGGGCTCCGGACGTACGACGTCAAGAAGCCGACGCAGAAGGTCATCATCGACAGGAGCGTCGCGTCCTGCCGGCCGTTCACCGCGTGCGCCGTCGTCAAGAAGCTGAAGATCACGGACGAACGATTGAAGGAGATCATCCAGCTGCAGGAGAAGCTGCACGTCACGTTCGGCCGGAACCGGAAGCGGCTGGCGATCGGCATCTATCCGTGCGAGCGCATCGCCTTCCCGATCACGTTCAAGGGGATGAAGCCCGACGAGATAACGTTCCGCCCGCTCGAAGCGGCCGGCGAGATGACGGCGAAGCGGATCCTCGAGCAGCACCCGAAGGGGAAGGAGTACGCGCACCTCCTCGCAGGACTGGAGCGGTACGCGTGCTTCGTCGACGCGAAGGGGGACATCCTCTCCCTCACGCCGGTCATCAACAGCCACCTCACCGGGAAGATCACCGAGAAGACGACGGAAGTCTTCGTGGAATGCAGCGGCTTCGACCTCCGCGTGCTGCAGGAGTGCCTCGCCATGATCGCGACCGCGCTGGCGGAGATGGGCGGCGAGCTCCAGGCGCTCGAGCTGGACTACCCCGACAAGAAGATAATCACCCCTGACCTGGACCCGAAGAAGATGGCCGTCGATGGCGCATACATCAACAGATTACTAGGATTAGAATTAAATCAAAACGAGTTCAAGAAACTGTTTGAGAAGATGGGGTACGGGTACGGGAAAGGAACGGTCCTGATCCCGGCGTACCGCACCGACATCCTCCACCAGGCCGATTTGGCGGAGGACATCGCAATCGCGTACGGCTACGAGAACGTCGAGGAGGCCATCCCGAACGTCGCGACCGCGGGCCAGGAGTCGCCGCTCGCGGCCTTCGAGGCGAAGGTGCGCAACCTGCTCGTCGGCCACGGGCTGCTCGAGTGCAAGAACTACAACCTGATCAACGAGGAGGCGCAGACGGCGAAGATGCTCCTGAATGCTGACGTCGTCGCGCTGGCGAGCAGCGTCAGCGAGGAGTACGACACGCTCCGCGCGTGGATATTGCCGTCGCTGATGGAGACGCTCCAACGCAATAAACGGCACGAGTACCCGCAGCGCTTGTTCGAGATCGGCCGCGTCTTCGCGAAAGGCGAGAGCGAGGCCGGCGTGAAGGAGAAGGAACGACTGGCGGTCGCGCTCTGCGGCGAGGACGCGGACTACACCGCGATCCGCCAGATATTGGACGACCTCCTCGCCAAGCTCGGCGTCGACGCGGCGTACGAGGAAACGATACACGCGTCGTTCATCCCCGGCCGCGTCGCGCGCGTCAGCGTCGGGAAGGAGGAGGTCGCGTACGTCGGCGAGCTCCATCCGCGGGCGCTGGAGAGCTTCGGCCTCACGATGCCCGCTGCCGCGTTCGAACTCGACCTGACGACGCTGTTCGGGCTGCTGAGGGGGTAAGAACTACTTCGTCTTCTTCGACTTCGTCTTCTTCGCGCTCCTCGAACCGGCCTTCTTCACGGATTGCCCGGGAGATTTCTTGGCGGCCGTTCCATTGCTGCCCGGTTTTGGTCCGCTCGTCTTCCCCTCTATGCCTGCGTACATGCGGAACGTGAAGAGGAGGATGACGAGCCCGAGGAAGAGCTGGAGGGCGAGCCGGACGAGGAAGAGGAGGACGAACCCGAGCACGCCGGCCGGTCCGGCCGCGAGGAGGAACGCGCCCGGGAGGGAGAGGATCGAGGCGAACGCCGCCACGACGAGCGCGACCGCGATGACGCTGAGGGCGCTCAGCACGACATACCCCGTCTCGTCGCGGAGGAGACGGAAGCTCCGCGCCGCCGCGCGGCACGCCGAGAGCCTGCCGCGGACCAGCGCCGGCTCGGCGAAGAAGAGGCCGAACCCGAGGAAGGCCGCGAGGACGACGAAGACGACCGCGAACAGCGCGAGCAGCACGATCAGCGCGAGCTTCGGCGCCGCCAGCGTCATGAGGAACGCGACGAGCGCGATGAGGAACGGCAGCGCCGCCAGGAGGAAGAGGCCGACGCGGAGGAGCGTGTAGCGGAGCACGGGGCCGTAGAACGCCTTCGCCGCCGCGAAGAACGACTGGCCGGTCGCTCGCTTGCCGTCCGTGACCTCGTTGACCATGCCGAGCAGGCCGGCGGTGAACCACGCGTTGACGAGGAGGAGGACGAGCAGCCCGACGGCCGCGATGATGACGGCGAACGTGACGAGCTGCGGCGTCCACGCGAACGTCTGGGCGTCGAGCAGCGCGCTCAGGCCGGCCGCGGAGAAGAGCATCGCGACGCCGCCGACGAGGAAGAGGAGGACGAGCAGGAGGGAGACGAGCCCCTGCGTGATGAGGGGGACGAAGAGCGAGGGGTTGCGGTACGCGTCCGTGAAGGACTTCTTGAGGCTGCTGAAGTAGTCTTCCATAGAATGGGCAAAGAGAAAGGCCCTTTAAAAAAATAACGACGAAAATAACGTTTTGAAGAAGAAAGAGAAAATAAAGAGCGAAAAAGACGGGGTGAAGATATGGGCTATGCACTGGAAGATGCCCTGCGGCAAGAAACTCTAATGAGACTCATTCTAGAAGCAACAATTGATAGCCCGAAGAACTATAAGGATAGGAACGATGGAGAGGAAAGCCCATTGAACTAGCCAACACACGCGCACTCTTAGACCATTTCGTAAGAGATGTAAGAAACAGGAGAAAGGGGTGGTGGCGAGAGGTTTGTGTTGAGGAAAACGATGGATTCAGAATAAGAAGAGGGTTTGATCGTTAAAGGACTGAAGAAAAAGGAAAGGGGAAAGAGGGTTTACTCGTCCGTGGGCGTCTCGTCGACGGTGTCGTCCTCGGGGACTTGCTCGGCGTTCACGGGCTCCGCCTTCTTCGCGGCCTTCGGCTTCGCCTTCTTCGGCTCGTCGGCGGGCTTCGCCTTCTTCTTGCGCACCGCTTTCGGCTTCTGCGCCGCCTTCTTCGGCTTCGTCTCCGTGACGGCGATGCCGAGCTTCTTCAGCGCGGCGGCGACGTCCTTGGCGGACGCTCCTTCCTTCAGCTCGACCGTCTGCGCGAGCGGCTCGAGGTGCTTGACGTTGCACTTCCTGCGCCGCGTCTCGCCGTCGATCAGCACGGTGTTCGCGTCGAGCACGTCGACGATGACGCACTTCCTGCCCGCGTCGCGGCCCGCCATCTTGAGGCAGACCCTTCCGATATCGTACATTGCCATGGTGGTTCACCTCCTCTCGAGAATCGGGCTGCGTCGCCGCGGGCCCGGAGAGGCTTTCACTTCAGCTGTTCCGTCATCCGCTTCCGGAGGCAGGGGCTGCACAGGACGCCGCCGAACGGCCGTTCGGGCCGCTTCTGCGTCTTGGCCGCGTTCTTCGCCTCTGTCGTGTTCATCCGGGGGATGCCGGGGAGCGGCCGTCCGCAGTCCGCGCAGTGCGGCTGCTTCGACGTGCGCTCCTTGAACTTCAGTTCGGTCGTGCCGCCCGGGAGCCGGACGTGGACCCTGCGGTAGTGGCCGCTCTTGAACTTTCCTTGGACCATTGTCGTTCACACTCGAATGTTACTCAGCTGCCAAGCGAGAGCCATGCGGAGCGACGGACCATTTAAAAAGCTAACGGGAAAAGAAATTAATTGTTTTCTATAAAGAAATAAATATAAAGAGAAATAGTATTTAAAATATGAAAAAATATATATACTAAAAATACTTCTTATCTCGCTTGGCGAGCCGTTCTCGAAACATCTCCTGCACTACTTGCTGTCGTT
>DAHXMN010000033.1 GCA_027371725.1 Candidatus Woesearchaeota archaeon
GCCCTCTATCTGTGTGAAGAACGCCTGCGGGTCCTGATAGAGCTGGTCCACCGCCCGCGCCAGCGCGGTCTCGGCCGCGCCTTCGAGGTAGCCGAGCTTCCGGTCCGCGCGCGCATACGCGTCGAGGAGCGCTGCCTGGTACGTGCCCAAGTGATTGGGGGGCATCTCGCTCCCGATGTTCGAGGTGAGGATGATCAGCGCGGTCGAGGCCGCGGCGAGATACATGAGCATCAGCCCCATGGTGAAGATCTTGCCGCCCCGGTTCACTTGGCGTTCACCCCGTATTTCTCGACGCAGTTCAGCTGGATGGTGATCGGCCCTTCCGTCGAGGCGAGGTAGCCCGTGCCGCTGACGAAGGGCGGCGTCAGGTCGGAGGCGGCGAGGCCGAGGACGAGCGTGGGCGCGAAGGTCGTGCTGAGGGGGTTCGGTCCCGCCTGGGAGGCCAGGTTCGCGGCGACGCTGGAGGCGAGGCCGAGCCGTTGCGCCAGCTGTTTCAGGTCGGAGGGCCAATGGCCGACCGTGACCGTGGCCTTGCCCGTGACCGTGATGGTCGCGTACTGCGGGTCGCACGCGCTCTCGAGGAACAATGCTGTCCGTTCGAGGAAGGCGCCGCAGGCCTGCGTCGGCGGCTGGAGGAGGGCGAACGTCTTGGTGTCGTAGGCGCCGTTCTTCGCCAGCCAGGCGGCGCATCGCGGATCGTTGAGGAGGGGCGGCAACGCTTCTCCGACGGTGGAATCGACCGCGGGAAGGACGACGGAGGAGCCGTAGATGCTGGCGGAGGCGTTGAGCGGCGTCAGCAAGTAAGCGTCCACGAAGAGGTCGCCCTGGTTCGCGCTGAACTTCGCGGAGAAGTCGCCCTCGTCGAACTTGTTCTTGAGGCTGTCCTGCGCCAGGATGAAGAACATGAAGATGATGAACGCGACGAGGATGAGGCCGATGAAGGCGGCCACCTCGTAGATGTTCAACACCCCTCGCTCGTTCATGTGCGCTTCACCGCCTCGATCTCCAGCCAGCCCGGCCGGAGGGGTTCGTTGGGGAACTGCATCATGACGGGGTAGACGTGCCGCTCGTACAGGCCGCCGCCCGGGCCGGTGAGACCTGCTTCCGCCAGCGGGAGGTATTTCTCGACGACGTCCGGGGCGTTCGTGGCGCTCATGAAGGGCTGCTGTTGCTCGAGCGTCGTCGTGTTGAGGTAGAGGGTGAGGCGCGCGCCGAACGTCCCCGCATCCTGCACGTACGCGTTCGTGAGCGTCCGGTCGTTGAAGCGCGAGGTGTCCACGACGCCGTCGAGCACGCGGCCCGTCGTCGGCTCATGGGCGAAGACGCCATCCGGGCCGTCGATGAACCGTTGCTGGTAGAGCGCCAATTCCATATGGTCCGGCACCTTCATGAAGTTCGTGATCATCTGGATCTGCGCGAAGAGGAGCCAGAAGAGGATGATGGCCGCCGTCAGTCGGTAGATCCACTGCATCGCCTCGCCCACGTCGCCGCGCCGGCTGCGAACGACATCACGGGCAGCGCCACCGCCTTGACGCGATTGACGGGCGCGAACATGGTCCGCGGACCATCTGCGTGGGTGCCCGACGGTCTGCCCGGACCACGGGGAGAACGGCGAGGCCGCGGCGGCGCAGTGTTTCATCGGATCGCCTCGTCCACGGCGAGGATGACCGCCTTCGCGACGCTCGTTTCTTCCGCGCCCTTGAACGCGGGGAGCGTGAGGGCTATCTCGGGCTGGTCCGTCGGCTGCGCGATCGGCTGCTCCTGGAGCGGTTGGTAGCTCGATTGGAGATGGCTGGCGAGGAGGCAGGCGAGTCTCTGGGCCGCCTGCGGGTCTGCCGCCGAGCCGTACTGGAGGGAGGCGTCGCCTTCTTTCAGGGCGATCGTGATCGTGCGCGTCGCCATGCCGTTCTTCTCGAGCGCGAGGAGCTGGCTGTCCTGCTCGAGCAGGGTTTTCAGGTCTGGCGGGACGTCGAGCACGATCCTGGTGTCGATCTTGAGCATGGAGCCGTACGCGTCCGCGCACGCCTGCTCGCTCTGGGCGAACTGGATGGTGTTGCCGCTCTTCTGGAACGTGATGATCGCGGGCTGGACGAGGAACGCGGGGGCGAGGTTGACGCCGCCGACGGTGGCGCCGTAGCCCTGGCCAACCGCCCAGATGACCGGCACGGTGAGGTTCTGTTGTGCGGAGAGGAACAATCGTCCGTCGGTGAAGTTGAAGAGGTACTGCTGCTTCGGGTGGAGCTCGGCGTACGCGTAGTTCACGTCGCCTTTCGCCGCGTAGAGCGCTTCCGTCTGCGTGCCGAGGTCCTTGGCGTAGTACCGCAGGTAGAGCATCGTCGTGTCCGTCTTGTTGACGACGAGGAGGAAGAACGCGGCCGTGATCATGAGGAGGATCGCTGCTTGGAGCAGCACGTCCCGGAGCTCTTCTTCCGCCATGGGCTCTTCCCGCCACACGCGGTTTAAATAGTTTGTCGGGGGAGAAACGACTCTTGAGAAACGCGATCGGCAGCGTCGCCGCCTTGGCACGATGTCCGGCGGCGAGCATGGCCGAGTTTTGAGGCCATAATCGCGAGCCGCCGTTCTTTTCCCGGACCGGAGGGAGGGCGGCTAGGCCGCGGCGACGATGGGGAAGAGAGAAGAACCCGTTTAAATAGTCACTTACTAGTAACAAATAACGAAAGATCCAAATAAGAGAACTACCATAAAAGACAACAGGGGCATCCGCGACACTCTCAAAGAGAAAGGCCTCGCAGCCATCCTCGGCACAGCCATCCTCGCAGGCGGCATCGGCGCAGCGGCACAGACCGCGCCCCAGAAATGGAGCTACACCGACAAGATAGAACAGCAAAAAGCGCCGGTCGAACACACGTACGAGATCGTCAACGTCACGTACCGGGACGGCATGATGGGCGGCGCAAACAAAGACGAACAGACCGGCGAACTCGTCCCGCTCTACGGAGCAATCATAGACATCTACCGAGAAGGCAGGGGCGCGGGAGCGAAAGTCCTCGAAACAGCGTTAAACGAGTTGGAAAAGAGCGGTGAGGTGAGCGACCCGATAAACGCTGCAGACCCGAGCCTCGTCATAAAAAATATGACGTTATGAAAGAAAAGGGGTTGCCTATGTGTTAATAAATTCGTTCAAGACCCCCATTTATCAAAAAGAAGTCAAACTACCGGGCGAACTCGCGGAAAGAGAGAAGAACGAAGGAACCTATGTTCTCAGCAGTGCACGAAAAGCCAATCAGATTGAAGAGAAGACGAAGACCCCGTGGGACGTCGTGACGAGCCCCGGCTTCCACTAAGGAGAGAAATCCGGCTGCAACGACGCATAAACACAAACACTGTTTTCTCGAGAAGGAACCGCGAACCCTTGCGGCACACTTATTCGCTGCAAATGCGCCTCGTCGCACCCCCCGGTCTGTTTCACGAGATACACAACAGGATACTTCTTATCGGCGCCCGCCCGCGTCGGACTTGTAGCGCTCCCGCCCTGCTGCTGCAACGTCTCAAAATCAAACACCAGATAACTCTTTCCTTGAGGAACGGAAAAAGCGCGACAAGTATAGATGCCGTTGATCGCCTTCGCCAGGTCCGCTTGTTTTGTCAAAGGAACATCAGACAAACACAGACAAGCAGGTTTACCATGAGCATTAAGGCACGTCCGATCAACATAAGAAAGAGAAAGTTCTGACTTGTTCGTCTTGATGAAATTGTTCAGCTCGGCCGCCGACAAACCCGACGGGGAAGAGGGATCGGGGAACCACAGCAACGACGGGATCGGCGTCGTCCAGCTCCCGTCGGAGCTGATCCCGAAGATGGTACCGTCGAACGTCGTCGCGCCCTTACTGTCAATCTCGAAGTTGAAGATGAACTGCCGGTGCGAGAGGACGCCTTCGCTCGGCGACTCGATCACCCCCTGCAGCATGTCCCCGACGAGGTTGTACTGGTTCTCCACGCGCTTGTCCGTTCCATGCAACGCATTCCACAACGCGACAGTAATCACCACGATCAAGAAAATCACGAGAACGGAGAAGACGATATCAATAAGACGCGACAGCATGAACGACAACTCGCCACGACGAGACATAATCAATCACTTCTGGAACGGGAGTTGGAATGTGAGATCGGGTTTGCGGCCGGTCGCGTTCGCGGTCAGGACATGAATCGTGACCGAACAAGTGCTCTGCTGATTGCAAACGGCGGTGTTGCCTTTCGTCAAGGAATTATAGTCTGAAGGAACTGTGCTGAATGTGAAGAATGTGTCGGCCGTGCACGGAGCTGGCGTCACTGAACCGCCGGCTTGAAGAGCACAATGATTCTCGTCGGCTTTCACCTTGTACTTGAAGTACAGCATCGCCTTCTTCGGGATGCCGGTCGCGTTGTAGTTCTCCGTGCCCTTGTCGCCCGTCTCGAAGTTCAACGACGTCTTGCCGCTCGCGTCGGCCACGACGCGATACGTCGCGGAGAGGGGAGCGCTGCCGGGAACAGTCGTCTCGAGGAGGAGCGTGCCGGCGGGATAGTACTTGTCCGGGTCGGAGAGGCGGCAGCAGTACTTGTTCGCGCCGGTGCAGCCGATCTTCGCGATGAGGGTCCAGCCGTTGCCGCCGCCGCAGTCGGACGTGGCGAAGCAGCGGCCGCCGTCGCCGAGAACGGTGGAGCAGCCCTGGAGGGAGGCGAGCTGTTCGCCGTTCGGACGCAGCTTGAAGACGAGCAGATAGATGACGAGGGCGAGGACTGCGAGACCGATAAGGATCATGATGAACATCGAGATCGAGACGTCGCCTTTCCGTGTCCTTGCCATGTTCATTCAACCTTCTAGGTGTGCGTCGCGTACTCCTTGAGGAAGAGGGCGAGCGCCTCCTGGCCCGAGTAGAGGAGCTTCGACGTCACGGCGCTGTTCCCCGCGTTGTCCGTCGCCCGTATGCAGATGACGCGGACGTCCGAGCTCATGTACCGCATGACCGGCACGTCATTGTTCCACGGGATCCAGTAGCCGGTATTGGGGTCGGGGCAGCCGCCGAAGGACGGCATGAGCTGCCCGCCGGTCAGCACCGAGGTGACGAACGACAACGGGTCGGTGATGTACGCGTAGCTGAACGGCCGCGCCTTGCAGCCGCTCGTGTAGAGTGCGCCGGTCGGCCCGACGGGGTCGTTGCACTGCATGGTGAGGTTGGAGACGAACGGGCTCCAGTCCGCGCTCACCGCCGGGGGAGTCGCGTCGATCGTCACCTGCGAGGGCGCGTTGTTCCAGAGGCCGAGGGCGTAGATGTCGCCCGCGGAGGTCGATGCCTTGACGCAGAGGAACCGGCCGTTCTCCTGCTCGCCGGCGATGGTGAACCGCCAATGGTTGTTGTCCGCGTACTTCGTCAGGTTCTTGATGTCGGAGAACTGCTCGTCGCCCGAGAACTGGCCGGACTTGCAGTCCGTCGGGTCCTTGACGAACGCGGCCTGGAACGCGGTGCACGCGACGCCGCTGCAGGCGAGGCTGATCTGCTTGTCCTTCGTCAGGCCGGGCGTCGGGCCCTGAACCGTGACGCGCGGGTCGGGCGTGACCTGGAACTTGTATACTGTGCGGACGACGAGCGGCTTCTTGTCGGGGATGCCGCTCAACGTGTTGTTGAACTCGATGTTGAACGGGATGCCGCGCACCGCATCCTTCGGCACGTTGACGGTGAACGTCTTCGTCGCGCTCTTCGAGGCGAAGCACGCCTGGTCCTGGCCGTTGAGGAGCTGGACGCTGGTAGCGCCGAAGAGGCTGGCGATGTAGGTGTTGAGGGTCGTCGAGGCCGAGGAGAGAGCGGAGCTGCCGGGAACGGTCTGGTAGAACGGCGCAATCGCCGTCGCGGTGCATGTCGGGTACGGCTCGGTGACGGTGAAGGCGAGCGTGTAGGATTGGTCCGGCGTGAGCGGGATGACCGTCGAGGGATTCGCCTGCGCGTTGTTCACCTTGAGGCTGATGACCGGGTTCCTGTCGGGAACCTTGACGTTGACCGTGTATGTGTACGTGTTGCACGTGTCGATCGTCTTGGATGTCGCGTCGCAGCTCGTGGGGTCGACGACGATGAGGGAGAATTTCATGGTGTCGCCGAGATGCTTGAGATAGTCATTGGCATTGACGATGGTGATGGTGGATGATTTCGAGAAGTCGCTGCACGTATGCAAAGAGTCCACAGTCGTTTTGGACGTGTCCAGCATGCTGTTTTGCTGGGCGTTGTTGGAGAAGAGTTCGTAGTCGTCGAAGAGCTCCTGGAAGAGGCTGTCGGGTGAATTTCCATAGACATCGTACGTCTGGTCCCCGTTGCCGACCTCCCAGTAGCATCTCTGGTCCTTCACCGAGTCGCCGAGGTTCAGGATGAACGTCCCCTTGAGCGAGAAGGTGTTGGTGTTCTGCGGCGTGAGCGTGACCGTCGCGCCGTTCGGGACGAGGTCCGTCTTGGAGTTGTAGTAGAGCTGGATGTCGCCGCCGCGGACGAACGCGCCCGGCCCGGTCTGGAGGGGCTCGCAGCAGACGGTGCCCTTGTAGTTGTCGCTGCAGTAGAGGTCGCCGCTCAGCTGGTGCATGTACCCGTCGCCGCACGCCGTGACGCACGTGCCCTGGCAGGTGTACGCGGACTGCGCGCCCGCCCACGCCTTCTTGATCATGGGGAAGACGAAGAGCCAGATGACGAGGAGCGCGATCACTATGACCGCGAGCATCGTGATGGAGAGCTCTCCCCGCGACCGTGCCATCATCAATTCCCTGACGTTGATGCGAGCGGCTTGATGCAGCAGATCTCGCCTTCCTGGCAGCCGCCGGAGAAGAAGGTGCTGCCCGTCTCCCCGGACTGGCACTGCGTGTCGCAGCGACCGCCCTTCGCCGCGCAGTTCGAGAGATCGCTGTTCGCGTTGTTGCTGTTCTTGACCACGAGGTAGATGATGACGGCCGCGACGATGAGCACGATCACGATCAGGACGATCATGTTCAGGCTCATCTCGACGCCCTTGCGGGCGGGGCGGCTCATTGCTGTCCGCCTCCGAGCGGCTTGAAGCAGCACGTGTCGCCCGCCGTCGGACAGCTCCTGCCGACCGGCGCGTAGCCGGTGTCGCCGAGGTACGACGAGCAGGTCTCGCCCTGCGCGAGCGTGACGCACTGCGCGCCCTCGAGCGCGGTGCAGTCCGTGCCCGTCTGCGTGTTCCTGACCGCGTTCGTCACGAGCAGGATGAGGACGACGAGGACGACGAGCGCGATCGCCGCGATGATGATGACATTCATGGAGAG
>DAHXMN010000034.1 GCA_027371725.1 Candidatus Woesearchaeota archaeon
CGCCGGTGATCGCGCGGTAGAGGCGGACGAGGCCGTTCTCGGGCTGTGTGACACCGACGCTTTGCGTGCCGTACACGTTGAGCGTGTTAACGACGGTGTTGAACGGGTTCGAGCTGGCGGTCGCTGGAGGCGTGTATCTGAGAGCTACGTCGAGGCCGGTGACAATCGGCGACGTTGATGTATTGCCGGTGATGACACCTTTGATACGGAAAACAGACGCGGTTGTGGAGAAAGTGATTTCTTCACCCGGTGTCGCTGCGACAAAGTTACCGTCGCATTGATCAACGAAGTAGGCGACGCTGCCACCGTTGAGGGTGGCGTTCGCGGTGAGGGTTAAACCATTATAGGACCCTATTGCACTGGTGAGGCAGTTCGTCGTAAAGCTGTTGTTGGCGGGAACGTAGATAAGAGGCGTGGCGCAAGAGACACTAATAGGGGTCGAACCGTATCCCTGATACACCCATGACGACCCCGACCAACCGAAAACCTGAACCGAACCACTTGAACCGTCATGGGTCGAGGTCGTTCGGTATGACCCCGCCACACCGAGACGTTCAACGCAGAGCTGATTCATAGAGGAAGTATCCTCAAAAATTCTTTGTCCCACGCCGTTCACCGCGGGATTGTACGTCGCGCCGTTTTGGTAGCTACTGAGCGCGACACCGTTCGCACCGACAATAGCGGTAGTGAGCGTCGCGTTCATGTCGTTCGTGACGGTGGTGACGCCCACGATCTGTAAGGGGCTGGCGAGGAGGCCGATGAAGAAGAGGAGGAGGAGGCCGAGGATGATACCGCCTTTGGGACTCTTGATGAACTGCGGGTTGAGGAGGGCGCGGAGGGGGTTCATGGTGGGGATTCACCTCAGGAGCGTTTCGCTTGAAGAGAGAAAAAAAAAATTGTTTAGGGCTGGTCGTGGAGGTTCACAGAGAGTACCTTTACGCGACGGTACGCGTGTACTGTCCCGTGATGGTGGCCTGCGTCGCGCCCGCGCTGTTCGTCACGACAACCTTGAAGGGGTTGTACGTGTCGTACTGGTTCTGGACGACGTTCGTGTACGTGCCGCTGGTAGCGAGGTCAATGCTGATGATCGCGGTCGCGGCGGTTCCCTGCTTGACTTCGACCTTGTACGGCAGATTCTTCTGGCTGTTGCCGGCGACGGTGACGCTGTACACCTTGTTCACCGTGTCGTAGCTGACGAGGTACTGCTTGGTGGTCACGCTCGCGTTCCAGCTATCGAGGGCGGCGAGGTCCTGGACGTCGATGCTGAAGATGTACCCGGCGCCGTTGAGGTCGCGGAGGAAGTCGTTCCTGTTCAGCGTGACGGTGAAGTTCAGCTCGGTCGTCGTGGTGGCGTTGAGCTGGCTATCCGTGAACTTGACGAGCTGCGCGGTGGGGTCCTTGTCGTCGAGTGTGAAGCCGGACGTGAGGCCGCTCACGGCAACGTTGACGCTCGCCGCACCGTCGGGTACGACGCTGGCCGCGGGTGTTGAAACGTGGCCGCCTGCGAGGTAGTACGCTCCGCCGCCGACGATGGCGAGGAGAATCAGCACCAGCAGGGTGCTTTGGATGTTTCCTTTCTTGTTCATGCGGTTCACCTCCACGACCCTTTTGACGAGAGAGAAAAGAGCAGGGTCACGGTTTGTTTTGAGAAGATTATGAGGAGGTGGTGCTTATAAACCGGAAGCACCTTTCTTTATAAGTTCGCGGTGCCTTCGAGACGTTCCCGATACCATTCCGGGGAACGGTTGAAGCGGTAACGGGTGGCGATTTCAATACTCATTTGGCCGTACACTTTTTTGTCGTCGTTGAGGAGGCGGATGCCTCGAGCGAAGCTGAGAGCGTGTTCGTCGGTGAAGTTGACGCTGTTGAATTGCTCGCTGAAGGCGCGGCTGTACCACGCTGGCGGATCGTGGGTGATGGTGAGATACTTATCTTGAAAGACTGCGAGGACGGTGCGCTTGTCGTGCGGGTCCTTCGGTCGGATGAGGAGCCCGGCGGGTGTGAGGAATGAATAGCTGTTGCCGCCGCGCTCGAATTGGAGGTTGTCCTCGGTGATGTACTTGAAAAGTTTGAAGTTGCACGCTCGCCAGAAGCTCACGTCGACGTTCGCGGCGAGTTTCGCGCAGCCGAGTATCTTCTGATGGTTCTGCGCGAGGGTGTTGAGCTGTGCGTTTAGCGCCTTGTTGCTCTGGCTGTTGAAGTCTCGCGCAGGAAAGAAGAGATCGAGCTCACTCGTATAGATGAGAACCGGGCATTCTCGCGTCCCTCCAGGGACGTCGAGGAGGTTGAAGTATGCGTCGCCGGGTTCGACGAAGCCGACGCCAGGGGCTGTGATGAATGGCGCGGAAGGGTTGCCGAGGGTGACGATGCGGATACGTCGCCCGAGACGGTTCTTGACCTCTTGAAGGAGGTCGCACACGAGCGCGTCTTTTCCCATCCGCTGACCGGCGAGGACGGCGCCGATGATGACCTCGGAATCGATGAGGAAGCGGATGATTTCCTCCCGTTTCTTGTCGTTGGGGAGCTTGACGTCGCGCTTGACGCTCTTCCAGAGCTGCTGCTCCGTGAAGAAAAGCCGGTAGAAGTCGACACGCTCATGGTGCGGAATACGTCGATGATTGAACCACGCGACGAGATCGCCCTCCTCACGGCTAAAAAAATCCGGCGCGTCCACGAGTTCCACCTACTCCTGTTTCTTGATTTTATCGACGAGCTTGTTATACAAATCCATCTTCGACGGGTCGTTAAAGCTCTTACTGAGAGCTTCAGCCGCTCCGCGGAGCTTGTCGACGTTGTCGTATTTGTCGTTGAGGAGGGCGGCCAATTCCTGATTGAGACCGTTCGCGTGGGCGTACACAATCTGCTGCGCAGCCTTCTCGCCCAAACCTTTGGCGAACGTCTCATAGTTCTTGACGTCCACTTTGCCGTGGAAGTCGTCGAACCGTCCCGCGTCGAGACAGAGAAAGAGCTTGTCACGCGGGAAGTCGATTTTCTCGACGTATTCCGCAACGTCGACGGGAATGTAATTAAAGGCGGCGTTGATGGGGACGGCGCGAATGAGGACGGTTTTGCCGAATCGGAGCGTGTACCCGCCGATGCGGGGGACGATGAGGAGCGCGTCTTTCCCCGGCGTTTTCTGGAAGAACGTGTACCCACCCGTCCGGTACACGTCCCACAGGCCGATGTGCTCAGGCTCGGGGGAGTGGAGACTGCCCTTGACGCTGCCGAGCGTGGAAAGATAAAATTCTTCATAGTACTTGAGCCACGCGAAGAACGTGGCGCCCTCAAGAAAAAGAATTATCATCATGACGGCGTAGACATTAGCGAAGTTGACCATGATAACGAATTTAAAGAGGAAAAAGAGATAGATGACGAAAAGGACGACGATAAGGACGCCGAGCTTGAGAGCGCGGATCGTGGAAGGCTTCATAAAAACATCACCCTCAATCATTCTTTTTCGTCTACCTTGAGTTCCTGTATTTTCACTTTGAGCTGAAGGATGAGGTCGCCGATGTTACCAGCATCCTTGATGGCTTTGGAAGCGAAACTGCTGCGCTCGCCCGGCGCCCGCCGAACGAGAATAGCGTACGCTTCCCGGTCAAGATAGAGGTTGACACGAATATTCGACACGGTCAGCAACCTCTTCAAAAGCTCCTGCGTCGGTGCGGACGCTCATCATCGTCCGACTGATTACTCGGCGGTTCATCGGGTTCGCCGACGGGTTCATCATCGAAATCCTCGCGGGGTTCCGCTCGCCGAGATGACGGTGCTCGCGGACGTTCGCGTTCCCGTTGGATGGCGTCGGCTAAAAGGTCGGCGGGAAGGTATTGCTGCTGCTTGACGGGCACGTATTGCTCCGGCACGGCCTTCGCTTTGGTGACGAGGAAGTAGCCGACGCCGACGGCTCCGATGATGAAGAAGCCGATGATGGCGAAGCTTCCCCACGGAACGCTATTATTCGTGGCGGGGGTGAGGCCGTACTGCGCGGCGAAATCCTGAAACCGCTGGTTCACGTAGTCTTTCGTGGCGACGATGTCAGGAAGCGTGGCGTTCGTGACGGTCGCAGATGCGGCCTCGCCTGTTGCGAGGCCGAGCTGTTTCAGGAGGAGCTGGTGTTCAAGATCGGCGAGGAACGTGTCGCTGCTGGACGGCGTCGCCGTCTGAACGGTGTGGTTCGCCGCGTACTCGAGGACGGCGAGCTTGACCGCCGTGTCTTTGTCGTTCTCGAACGTGGTCCGGAGGGCTGCGACCGTCCCGTTGACGTCCGTCGTCGTCGCGTACGGTGCAAGGTCGTCCTTGTGGACGACGTCGGTGAGGTTCGCGGCTAATTCGTCGTCGGTGACGAGGTTGGTGAGATTCGCCGCGGTGAGAAGGTCGGACGGAATAGTGACGTTCGTCCGGTAGAGCGCCCACCCCCAGTACTGACCGCATTCGGCGTACGTGAGGTTGAGCTGTTCACAAATTTTTTGTTGGAGGTCGAGACTCGGCTGTTCGACCGCTCTCGCTGCCGCGATGGTGGTAATGAGGATACCGAGCAGGATGATGATGACGATGAACAAGAAAATAATTCCGCGCCAGAGTTGAGTATCGGTTTTTTCAGCCATTTGGTTACGCCTCCTTGTTGTCGTGAGGAATAGGAAAAAAGGAGAGAAAGGTGTTTTAGAGGGAGAAGACGCCGCTTAGCGCGCGACGATCTTCTCTTCCACGTGTGCCTTCTTGTCGTCCTTCGGGACTTCCTTCAGGGTCTTCTTCCCGCCGCACTTCGGACAGAAGTCGGGTTCTTCGCGGAACGTGTCCGTGTACCCGCACTTCGCGCACTTGAGATACAGGCGCGGCTCGTTGAGGAAGCCGGAGAAGACGCGGCCGTCCTTGAACTCGATGAGGACGCTCTCAAACTTCTTGCCGGTCTTGTTCTCGTTCTCGAAGATGCCGACGCTCTTGATCTCGTCGGTCGTTTCCCACTTGCCAGCCGCGCTTCTCGTCTGAAAACCGTTTCCCGTCCGTAGTTTCTGACCCATAAGGGACCACCTCATTCAGTTCTTCCTGCCCGTGGAGAGGATGATACCATCCTCGTCAGGGGTGAGCTTGAAGTTCTTGCCGCCGTCGAGGGACGGGTCCTGTCATTCCGCATCTTCCCGATGCTGTCGCTTATCTTCATAAAAAATCTCCAGCACGGATACCCACGACTTCGGTCGTGGGAGGAGTGCGCAGGGTTTCAACCCCCGAGGATTTATCCTCATCTTTCGTTGCTGTTTGGACAATCTCCCTGCAAAATTCAGCAGGATATATCGCTCTCTCGTATGCTCCTTTCAGTCCTTGCGTTCCTGTATTCGCTCCACGGGGCACACGGACATGGCAAGCATCCCCGTTCTTACACATCGGACGTGGTTCCCATCCGAGATTTGTCCAGATGTCCGTCGGCTTCATCCTATCATCACCATATTGGCAGAATGTGATGGTGAAACGAGGCAAGTCTGCGTATATCGGGAGTTTCCGTAGCACTCCACGAGGGTTCTCAATCCCCCACTTTGCCTTTGGAAACCATGAGATAATCTCTTTGTTCTTCGCAGCGAGAGCCATGCAAAGACGTGCTGTTTCCGTCTTCGGTTCGTATGCTCTCCATCCACCTCCCCAGTGCGTTCCGATGCTGGCAACACTGAACCCTGTGCAGGGAGTTCCGAACCACATAAAGTCAGGTTCTCCACCCAGTCGATCCATGATCGCTTCACGAGAGAGAGAGAGAACGTCTGCTTGCCAATCGGCAGGGTGGAACAAATCCACAGTCAGAACGTGCCACCCTGCATCTTTAAATGCCTTCGACATAACGGCAGAGCCAGAGTAGAACTCAATCATGCATTTCACACTACCACCCCTTGAGCTTCTTCTGTGTAAAATCTCCTATCTTTGTCGTTCCCGACGCGCCCCCGAATATCGAATACTCGAAGACGTTGGGCTTGTGCTGTTGCTCCAAGACGCGCAACGCCTCGCGCACGGTCTCCACGTCCGCCACGTAGCCCCTCGTCGAGAGGTAGCTGAGGTCGTTGACGTCCCATACGAGGCGGCCGTCCGTTGTTCGCTTCACGGTCAGTAAAGTCTTTTCAGCCATTCTGCACCACCTTATTCCGTTGTTGTTCTTCCAGCGCTTCAACGCGCCGGGCGAGCGAGAAAAGGGTTGCACGGAGCTGTCGCTCTGTCAGGGTGGGACGGTGCTGGAGGTAGTCGGTGAGCTTCATCGTTTCTGCCTCTGGATGTACTCGAGGAGGAGTTCCCACAGCCGCATTTTCGGACCTTGCAAACTGACGGAGGCGCCAAGAAGGGCTGATTCGAGGCCGGAGGATGAGATCAACGCAGCACCCCGTATTGTCCGCTGCGTGGCTCGTAGAGATCGCCGCGCTTGAGGAGCCGGTCGAGCCGGTCGTCGAAGTACGCGTCGCTGCACGGCGCTGCGCGTCGGAGGTCGTCGTACGTTGCGAGGCCGCGCTCTTCGCACGTTGCGAGGATTGTCTCGTCGACGTCGATGACCGTGATTTCTTCGGCGACGTCGCCGAGTTCGTCAGGGACTGAGATGGTGAACGCGGCGGGGAGTACACGCCGTTCCTTGTCGCGGGGGGCGAGTGTTGCGCCGCGTTGTTCCTCTCCGAGGCCGTCGGTGAGGGCGTGCGCCGCTGCGATGTCGACGGGGTCGAAGAGGGTGCGCCATCGTTGGCTGCCGCAGTTCCGGCACGTGAGACTCTGCGGTGCTGGGAGCGCGGTCTTTTCGGCCTTGTTAAGGCCGATGTTATAGAACCGTACCTTCTTGGTGGCGGTGTAGAATTCTGCGAGGACTGACGGGTCGTTGTTGATGCCTTCGACTTTTCCGAGGTACTTGAGGACGTAGCGCAGCGCTGCTTTCTGCGCGGCGATGGGTTGGCCGTAGCCGGGGGCTTTGATGTACGTGTAGCGGCTTTCGCCGCCCGTGACGCGGCTGAAGAGGTCGCTGCACACGCTTTGCGGGATGTAGTCGCCGTCGAAGAGGACGTGGTAGTGGACGTTCCATTGGTCGTATTCGTAGGTGAGGCCGGGTATGGGCGTCATTCGCACAGTCGCCTCGGCGGCGCTGGAGATTTTCCTTCGCCTTTTCCCTCAGTAACTTTTATAA
>DAHXMN010000035.1 GCA_027371725.1 Candidatus Woesearchaeota archaeon
CGATGCCGACGGAACGGAGATCCCCGCGGCGACATCGCGGAAAGAATACAACGCATATCTACGGAGGGGGAGGCTCGGGAAAGCCGAAGCGATCAGGAAGGCGATCGGGCCTTAGCGTCCCGTGCTGCCGAAGCCGCCGCTGCCGCGGCCGGTCTCGCTCAATTCCTCGGCTTCCTCGATCCGCGCCGTCGCGACGGGCATGATGAGGAGCTGCGCGACCTTGTCGCCCGGCCGGATCAGGTACTCACGGTCGCTCGTGTTGACGAGGACGGCGGCGACCTCGCCGCGGTACGTGTGGTCGACCACGCCGCCGAGCGTCGTGACGCCGCGGCTGCCGAGGCCGGACTTGTCCATGATGAGCGCGACGAAGCCCGGCGGCACCTCGAGGGAGAAGCCGAGATTGAAGCGATACGGCTCGCCCATCTCCAGCGTCCGCGTCTCGCGCGAGAAGAGATCAAGCCCCGCATCGCCGGGGTGCGCGTACGCAGGCATCTTGACGTCGGCAGCGAGCCGCTTGATCCTGACATTGACGTCCATGCGCATCACTGCTCCGTCATTCGTTCTTCCTCACCCTACTTCCTGCGCGCTTTCGCGTCCTTCCGCTTGACCGCCTTCTGCGTCTTCCGCAGGAGCTTGTGGACCTCTTCCTCGAAGTCCGCGAGGTCGGCGAACTCGCGGTAGACCGCGGCGAACCGGATGTACGCGACCTTGTGGACGGAACGCAGCTCCTTCATCACGAGCTCGCCCACCGCCTTCGAAGGGACCTCGCCGCGCTTCGACTCGGCGAGCCGCTGCTCGACGCGCGCCACCGCGCTCTCGATCCGGTCGCTGCTGATCGGGAGCTTCTCGCACGCGCGCATCATCCCGAGGCGGAGCTTCTCGCGGCTGAACGGCTCGCGCGTCCCGTCCTTCTTGACGACGAGGAGGTTCGTCGTCTCGACGCGCTCGTACGTGGTGAACCGCGTCCCGCACTTCGCGCACGCGCGCCTGCGGCGCAACGCGTTGTCCGACGCGTCGCGCGAGTCCACCACGCGGGTCGTCTCGTGCCTGCAGAACGGGCATCTCACAAGGGTTCACTCCTCTTCGATGGGGCTGCCAAGCCCTTCGCCGAAACAGACCGCCTCGACGAGCGCCTTGCCCTCGAGGTTCTTCCTCGTGGAGAAGAAGCGCGGCTGGACCTCGACGCCGAGCCGCTGCCTGATCGCGTCCATGACGACTGTCTGCTGCTCGCGCGACAGCTCGCCGCGGATGTGGACGAGGCAGTCGCGCACCGCGCCCTTGCCGAGCTGGTCGAAGAGCGGGTTGATGACCGTCTTGACGCCGAGCGAGCTCATCTGGCGCGTCTGCTTCCCCGTGTCGAGGTCGTACTCCCGCTCGAGCGGGAGCGCCTTCTTGAGGATGCGGACATCCTCGTCCAGGACGAGCGCGTTCTTCAATCGGGTGAGGAGCGGCGGGTACGCGAAGAACTCCTCGCTGAGCCGCGCCTTCAGGTCGTAGAGGGCCGCGTCGTCGAGGAGGTCGACGCTCTCCTCCGGCTCGGCGCCGAGCGCCTCGATGATGCGCCGGATCTCGGCGAGCGACCGCTCGGGCGAGTCGCTGGAGAGCTTCAGCTTCACGAGCGGGGAATCGATGGAGACATGGAGGAAGGGCCTGGCGGGAGGGGGCTGGCAGCCGGTCGACTCGCTGGCCGCGCCGCGCTCCGCCTCCTGCTCGAGAACCCCACCCATCTCTCGAGGGAATCGCGCACGGTTTTAATACTTTACGCGTCGAGGAGCAGAAGATATTGGCGTTGACAAGGCGCCGTCGGCGTCGCCATTCAGCATCTTCGGCATCATCGCCGTCGGCCTCATGGCGAGCCGCCTTCGAGCAAGACGGCGATGAGCGTCCGGGGACGCCCCATCCGGGATGGCATGGAGGAAACGGGAACAGAAACGGCTCGGCGAGCATGTCCGAGTCATACGAGGACAGGCAGGAGCGTCAGCGACTGCGGCCCGCGACGATGATGCGGATAGCGTCCATCGTCTTGACAGCTTGACAGCCTACGTGCGCAGGTTCCACTTGATCGCGATGCCGAGGAGGATGAGCACGAGCGCCGCGCTGCCGAGGCAGAGCGGGCAGAAGACGTGGAGGACGAACGCTTCGACGCCGGTCAGGTAGAGCGTGAAGAGGAGTCCGAGGACGGCCGCGCCGAGGAGAAGCATGCGGCGCAACTCCTCGTCGCCGCCGAGCCGCCGCACCAGCTTCGCCGGGGCGACGCTGATCACGAGGACGGCGAGATAGAAGAGCAGGCCGAGGAGCGCGACGGGGACGCCGAGGATCGCGGCGTAGTCGCTCTTGTTGACGACGTCGCAGTTCAGCCGGGCATTGACGTCGCAGAAGCTGCTCCCGGTCGGCGCGTAATGCTCGCGGACGAGGTACGCGGTGAGGATGATGCCGATGAGCGCGACGATCCCGATGAAGACGCGGATGCGCCGGTCCGTCACGGCCTTCTTTCCTGCCATTCCCTTCCGCGATTTTCTTTTTTCTTTTAAAGTTACCCCTTCGCCGCGTTGAAAGTTCTTCTCTTCTTGCTTCGTCCGTTGGCATCACTCGCTTCGCTGCGTCGCGGTCCCGCTCGTTCTCCGCTCGGTTCCTGGAGGGCGCGGGTCCTCCCCGCAGGGGGCATGGTCGCTCCGCTCCCGGGTTCCTCGGAGGCCTCGGAACCATCCCCTCGCCGCGCTCGCTCGTTTCCTCGCCGCGACGCTCGCCCGTAAGGACGGCGACGACCGTGATGTCAACGGTGTGTTCTCCATCCATAACATTTATATACGCTCTTTCCGGGGCCGCATCCGAGATGAGGCGAGGCGACGCGTTGCTGACTATTCTCGAGGTGGCTCTTTCTTGAAGCTCATCTTCCACGGCGCGGCGCGCGAGGTCGGACGGAGCTGCATCGAGGTGCAGACCGGGGGCGACCGGTACCTCCTCGACTGCGGCATCAAGTTCACGACGGAAGGGTTCACCTATCCGGAGAATATCTTCGACGTCGTCAAACTGGACGGCGTGCTGCTGAGCCACGCGCACCTCGACCACAGCGGCGCGCTCCCCCTCTTCGAGCATTACGACATGGTCTGCCCGATCTTCTGCACGCACCAGACCCTCGCGCTGACCAAGGCGCTCCTCAAGGACAGCTACAAGATCGCGCACATCAAGCGGCTGCACCCAGCGTACGGCAAGACCGACCTCAAGGAAGTGGAGCGCTCCACGACACGCGTCGAATTCGACCGGTGGTACAGCCACCGCAAGCTCACATTCCGGTTCCTCAACGCGGGCCACATCCCCGGCAGCGCGGCCATCCTCTTCGAGGCGGAAGGCAAACGGATACTCTACACCGGCGACTTCAACACAAGAACCACCCTGCTGATGAAGCCCGCGGACTTCGCGAAAGACCTCGCCGAGGTCGGCCCGGTCGACTGCCTCATCACCGAGTGCACGTACGGCGACCGTCAGCTCCCCCCGCGTGCGGAGCTCGAGCCGAGGTTCCTCGAGGCGGTGAAGCGCGTCATCGCGAACGGCGGCTCGGTCCTCATCCCCGTCTTCGCCGTCGGCCGCGCCCAGGAGATCCTCATCATGCTCGCCAAGGAGCAGTGGGATTGTCCCATCTACTATGACGGGATGGCGAAGGAGGTGACGAGGGGCATCCTCACCAATCAGAGCACGTACGTCATCAACAAGGACGACCTCAATCGCATGTTCTTCTCGAAAATCACGCTCATCTCCTCGGAACAGCACCGCGAGGAGGTCGTCCGTGAAAGCCCGGCGATCTTCGTCACGACGAGCGGGATGATGCAGGGGGGGCCGGCCATCGGCTACCTGAAGGAGCTGTGGCACGACCCGAAGAACGCGGTCTTCCTCACCGGCTACCAGGTGCATGGCACCAACGGGAGGCACCTCATCGACGACGGCTACGTCTTCATCGACGGGTGGAAGACGCCGGTGAAGTGCGAGGTGCAGAAGTTCGACTTCAGCGGCCACGCGGACATCGAGGACATCAAGCGGATGATATGGGCTGTGCACCCGAAGAAGGTCGTCTTCCAGCACGGCGAGGAGGAGAGCGTCGTGAACATGGTTGAGTGGGCGAAGCGCGAGACGCCCTTCGAGCCCTACGGCCCGGGCATCGGCGATGAGATCGACCTGGGAGACGAGAGCGGGACCGCGACGCCGCGACGGAGAACGGAAGAGAACTGACGATCAAGAGGTGGAACGACCATGAGCATCTACGGCAACCTCGACTTCCTCGACCCCGGCTACCGGCCGACGGAGACCGACGTCGTCCTCGTCTACACGGTGACGCCGTCCGGCATGACCGTCGCGCGCGCCGCCGAGCTCCTCGCCGGCGAGAGCAGCATCGGCACGTGGACGAGGATCCAGACGATGAACCCCGTCATCGCGAAGACGCTCAAGCCGCACGTCTTCTTCGTGGACGAGAAGACCGGCGAGGTCCGCATCGCGTATCCGGAGCAGCTTTTCGAGCCGGGAAACATGCCCGGCATCCTGAGCAGCATCGCAGGGAACATCTACGGGATGAAAGGCGTCGACAAGCTCCGTCTCGAGGATATCCGCTTCACGAAGCGGATCATGGCTGGGTTCAAAGGCCCCCAGTTCGGCGTCGAAGGCGTCCGGAAGATTACGGGCATTCATGGCCGGCCGCTCCTCGGCACAATCGTCAAGCCCAAGGTCGGCCTCACCGCGCAACAGCACGCGCAGATTGCGTACGAGGCTTGGGCCGGCGGCCTCGACGTGGTGAAGGACGACGAGAACCTCGTCAGCATGGAGTTCAACCTGTTCGACGAGCGGATGAAGCTGACCCTCGCCGCACGGGACCGCGCGGAGAAGGAGACCGGCCAGAAGAAGATATACCTCGCGAACATCACGGCCGAGACGGACGAGATGAAGCGGAGGGCGCTCGTCGTCAAGCGTCTCGGCGGCGAGTTCGTCATGATTGACATCCTCACCGCGGGTTGGGCGGCGGTGCAGACGATGCGGAACTTCTGCGGCGAGCACAAGCTCGCGATCCACGCGCACCGCGCCATGCACGGCGCCCTGACCCGCGACCCGCGCCACGGCATCTCCATGGTCGCGCTCGCGAAGATCGCACGGCTCGTCGGCGTCGACCAGCTCCACATCGGCACCGCGGACTTCGGCAAGATGGAAGGGAGCGCCGACCTCGCTCTCATCCTCGAGCAGGAGATCGAGTCCGGCGCGATGCCCGCGGACGAGCTCAACCACGTGCTCAAGCAGGAATGGCGCGGCGTCAAACCCGCGCTGGCGGTCGCGTCCGGCGGCCTCAGCCCGCTGGCGACGCCCGGCCTTCTCGGCGTGATGGGCAAGGATACCGTGATGCAGTACGGCGGCGGCTGTCACGGCCACCCGGACGGGACGCGGGCCGGTGCAAGGGCGATCCGGCAATCCCTCGACGCGGCGCTCGCCGGCATCCCGCTGAAGGAGTACGCGCTCACCCATCCGGAGCTGGCGCGCGCCCTCGAGAAGTGGGGGACGCCGCCGAAGAAAGCGAAACGGGCGAAGAAGATCCGGGGGCCTTCGAGGGAGACCATTCCTTCGAGTAAGACCATTAAATCCTCCGGAAAGAAGAAGCGTTAAAAGAAGGGGAACCAATCATTTTTTTACTCCATCATTTTATTTTTTAGGACGACGGGATAAATGAGCGTCATTGAGGACGGCGATACCGCATGAAGCTTTCCGTACGCACCATCACCATCGAGACCGGGTTCACGCCCGTCGTCACCATCAACCACCGCGACGCGATCAGGTACGATCTGCACCCGCGCGACCGAGTCCTCCTCGAGACCGTCGGCAAGCGGCAGAAGCGCCGCGTCATCGCCGTCGTCGACGTGAGCAACGCGGATCGGAGCGTCAGGGAAGGGACGATCGGCATCCTCGTCGAGGCCGCCTCGGAGCTCGGCGTCACGGACGGCGACACCGTCGACGTCCATCCGGAACAGAAGCCGGACTCGGTGCGGCTCATCAGGAAGAAGATGGCCGGCGAGACGCTCACCGGCAAGGAATGCGACCGGATCGTCAAGGACATCGTCGCGGGCGAGCTCACCGAGGTGGAGCTCACCTACTTCGTGGCCGCAGCCTCGATCCGCGGCCTCGACATGGAAGAGGTGGCGGCCCTCACGAAGGCGGTGGCGCAGAACGGCTCGCGCTTCTCCACGGACAAGCGGCCGGTCGTGGACAAGCACTGCGTCGGCGGCGTCCCCGGCAACCGGACCACGATGATCGTCGTCCCGATACTGGCGGCGTTCGGCCTCACGATGCCGAAGACGAGCAGCCGCGCCATCACCTCGCCCGCGGGCACGGCGGACACGATGGAGACGCTCTGCAAGGTCTCCCTTTCGCTGCCGGAGATGAAGCGGGCGGTCTCCACGGCGGGCGCGTGCATCGCATGGGGCGGTTCCCTCGGCCTCGCGCCGGCGGACGACAAGATCATCAGGATCGAGAAGCCCATGTCGATCGACGCGCCCGGCCTCATGCTCAGCAGCGTGATGGCGAAGAAGTACAGCGTCGGCGCGACGCACGTCCTCATCGACATCCCCTACGGGAAGACCGCGAAAGTCACCGGGAGGAAGGAGGCGGAGGAGCTGAAGCAGCACTTCCTCACCTTGGGGAAGCTGCTCGGCATGCGGATGACCGTCCTGCTCACCGACGGCCGTCAGCCGATCGGGAACGGTATCGGCCCCGCGCTGGAAGCGAAGGACGTCCTCGCCGTCCTCAAGGGCGAGAAGGGCGCGCCCGCCGACCTGCGCGCGAAAGGGCTCCTGCTCGCGGCGGAGATGCTCGAGTTCAGCGGCAGCGTGAAGCGCGGCGCGGGCCACGAGGTGGCGCGTGACATCCTCGACTCGGGGAGCGCGTGGAAGAAGATGCAGGAAATCATCGCCGTCCAGGGATCCAACGGCCCGCTCACGCTCGGCACTAGGCGGTTCGTTATCAGAGCTGCCGTCTCCGGCACGATCCGCGAGATCGACAACCTCGCCGTCTCCAAGCTCGCGCGCATGGCCGGCGCGCCGATCACGAAAGGCGCCGGCCTGTACCTCCACAAGAAGGTCGGCGACCACGTGAAG
>DAHXMN010000036.1 GCA_027371725.1 Candidatus Woesearchaeota archaeon
GATCTCCGGGTCGACGATGATGGGAGGGGTGGCTGAAACGGTGAACGTGGGGGGCAGGATCTCGTAGCCGATGAGGAACTGCTTCTGCGCGGTCGCGTTGGTGGTGTTGCCGCACCAGACGGTGAAGGTCGCTTGCGAGAAACGCTGATTGAGGAACGTGTGGATGCCCGTCGGCGTGTCATTCCCCCCGATGTCGAACCAGGCCATCGTCGTCGGGTCGGGGTTGTCCGTGGTCGTGTATCTGCATCGCGCGTCCACGCTCGTGGAGACGGTCACGTTGTAGGGATAGGTGTTGGCGAACCCCGCGTTCGGCCAGAGCTGGCGGGCGGGCTCGACGAGCTCGATATCGAAGGCCGGCTTCGACGGCGTGTAGGAGAATTTGACGGCATCGGGGTCGAGCGTCTTGTAAGGTGGCTGCGCAGTCGCCTTGCTGATGCTGAGGAGGAAGTTCCCTTCGCCGCTCAGCCCGTCAACGGTATAATCGAACGTCGTATTGGTTCCGTCGACCGACCGGAACGCCTCCGGGCCGGAGGTCGCGATGATGGAGAACGTCCCGTCCGGCCGGCTCATGAAGAGCGTGGAGTTGAGGATGGTCACCCGGTCGGAGAAGTTGAGCCGCAGCGTCGCCGGCAGCGTCATGATCTGGGTGCCGAGCGAGAAGGTGGTCGCCTGCGTGGGGACTGCGAGGAAGGGGATGGCTGGGAGTGCGAGCACGATGAGGAGCGCTATGACCGCCCCCGTCCGTTCGCGTATCGGCCCAGTCATCGGTCTCATTCCTGCGTCGTGTTGCTGGTGATGTTCCCGGCGACGTCGGAGATATTCGCGGAGACGTTGCCGTTCAGGAGCGTCACGCTCCGGAGGTAGGGGTTGCTGTCCTTGTAGATGCTCACGTTGATGCTCTTCACCGGTTCGAGGTTGCCGGCCGGGTCCTCGGAGTAGTAGCTGAGTGTGTAGGCCTGGACGCCGAGCCGGTCGGGGAAGACCTCGTCAATCGTCTGGTTCGGGTAGCAGCTCTGTCCTTTCGGCACGAGACAGAACCATGTCTTGAGGTCGGAGTAGGCGTAGGTGTCGTCGCTCACGATCGGCTTGAGGTCGCGGAGCTGCTGGGCATCGAGGGATACGCCCGAAGCGAAGGGTATCGTCGTGTTCGGCGGCGTCACGTCCCGTTGACACTGCTGTATCCATTGCGCGTCGTGCGGCAGCCCATCCTGGTAGCAGTCGTCGAGGAGCAGGTTGGTGATGTCGGACCTGATCTGCAGGCCGTCCGCGTCCTTGATGCAGTAGCCGCCGTTCGCGTTGCCGGCATCGGTGACCCATGTGCAGACCCCGTAGTGGAAGCGATCATTGCTCGGCGTCACCGTGTTGTCGCCCGCGATGCGCTGCCCGGACACGCTGTTCGGATCATCGTAGGTGACGTTGACCGAGTCGTCCTGGCCGCCGGTGCAGTCCTGCTGCGTGACGTAGCCGCTGCACCCCATGTCCGATGACGAGACGCAGTCGGTGCCGTCATAGTAGCAGCCGCTTCCGAGGGAGGAGCAGAGGGTCGCGTTGCAGAAGCCGAAGACGCTGCTGCAGTCCCCGCAGCTCTCCTGCGCAGGGTTCTGCGCGACGCAGACACCCTTGCCGAGGGAGCTCATGTTCGGCCAGTCCACCCACTTGCAGCCCTGCGGCGTGGTGTAGCACGAGTCGTAGGCGCCGCCGCCGTTCGTCTTCTCGCAGGAGGCGGGGTCGTGGTAGCCGCTGCATGAGCTGATGAGGCCGCAGTTCTCGTACGTGTTGAAGAGGAAGAAGAGGTTTGTCTTGACGCAGGAGTTGTCGCAGGAAGCGGTGCCGACGCTCGGGACGCTGAAGGTGCCGAAGACGCCGTTGCATTCGTTGCAGGTGTCGTCACCGCAGACCGGCCGGCCCTGGGTGTCGTACGTGCAGGTCTGGTTGCCGCTGCATTGCGTACCGGCCATGAAGCGGTTGTCGGCGTCGCAGTACGCGGTGCCGGTGTAGCCGGGAGAGGCCTGAGTGAGGCCGCTCGCATCGAGGACATACGGGAGGTTCGTCTGCTCGTTGTTGAGGCAGCGCAGCTGGTGCGAGTGCGTGACGCAGTACGCGTCCATCGCCTTGATGCAGTTCGCCCCGTCGTCGGGGATGTTCGGCGGGAGGTCGCCGTACGTCTTGTTGACCGTGTCGACGAAATAGCAGGTGCGCTTGCCCAGCGGCGCGGCCGTATCGACGAAGAGCGACTGGTCGCCGGTCACGTAGCCGATCGGCTCGCGGTTGCCGCTGCACGCGCTGCCGGTGTCGGACGCCGCGGCGCAGCGGAAGATCCAGTAGCCGACGGTGCACGAGTCCGGCATCCAGGAGATGACCGCCTTGTCCTCGCCCATGACCGGGGTGGCGTTGATCACGCTAATCGGCGTGGTCTGGCACACGCCCATGCCGCAGACGAGGCTGAAGTTGACTGTGAGCCCGTCCGCCACCTGCGCGGTGATGGTCTGCGGATTGCAGTTGTCGGCGTACGCGAGGAAGTTCTCCGGGCCTGCGGGGACGTCGGAGAAGGAGAAGGCGCCGTTCGAGTCAGTGATGGCTGTGATGAGCGTGGAGCCCTGGCTGGAAGGGTACTGGACGAAGGCGCCGGGGAGCGCCTTGCCGCTCGTCGTCTCTATGACGGTGCCGCTCACGTTGAAGACGGGGCCTGAGGTCCCTCCCTGGTGGGAACAGACCGCGTCGCACGAATCCCCGGGCGAATCGGTCGCGCCTTGGAGCTGGTCGCAGTAGGCGCGGGAGATGGGGCCGGAGACGAGCGCGGTCGAGGTGGATTGGTCGCAGCAGCAGACCTGGATGCATTGGTCGCCGGCGTCGATGGCGGAGCTGTGCATGGTGCCGTTCTGGGCCGCGCACCACTGGGAGAGCGACTGGCCAGAGGTGTTGGCGTAGGAGGTCTCGTTGTAGCAGATGAAATCCGCGCCGGTCGGGACGACGCAGGTCTGTGCCGAAGCGAAGACGACCTGGACCGCCGCGAACAACATAACCGCAAACAAGAGGTATCGAAAGGCATTCATCGGATCCACCCTCTCAGTTATCGCGGCGGAAAACCGCATGGAAGGGACCGAGAAGCGCATTATATAAATGTTTCTAGGAGAAACGTCTCGATACGGAACCGTGAATGTCGCCGGCTCGCACTCTTCCGTCCTACGGCTCTTCCATCCTACGAGGAAGGGCAGGGTGTGACCCTGACAAGGACCGTCTGCCAGTCGGTGAGGCCGACGGAATCGTTCACGGAAAGGTTCGCGAAGTATAAGCCGCCGCAGACATAGTTCGTCATCTTTATGTTGAGCGTGAGCGGGTCGGGAGAGGAGGTGACGATGAAATCCTGGCGCAGGTCGGTGTTGTTGAAGACGAGGTTCGCGGACAGGTTCATCGCGGGCGGGTCGCCGTCCGGATCGACCGCGGAGACGGGGATGGAGACGTTCGCCCCTGGCGCTGTCAGGCTCGAGAGGTCGATGATCGACGTGAGGTCGAGCACGGGCGTCCTGTCCTGGACGAGGAACTGGAGCGACCAGCCACCCTTGGCGACGATGCTGGCCGGGTCGATGATCGAGACGAAGAAGAGATCCTTCCGTCCGTGCGCCTGCGTCGGCTGCACGGGTGCGAAGTCGACCGCGAACCGGTCGTAGCCCGCGACCGAGGCGTAGCTGCTGACGTTCGCGAAACGGAAGAACGGGTCCTTCGATGCCTGTTTGAGGAGGTGGAACGCGTAGGAGTAGAGCGCATACAGCCGCACCGGGTACTGGCGGGAGAACGACGCTGCGCGGAGGTTGCCGGCATCGTCCGCGAAGCGGAGCGGCAAGTCCACGTCGACGAATGTCGCCTGTCTCGCAAGGGTGACGTTGACTGTGGGCCGTTCCATCGAGACGCTCGCGCCGAGGAGCTTCGACAGTTCGCCGGTGTCGATGCACGCGACGAGGCCGTTCGTGATGTACTCTGCGAGGCTCGCCTGGACGCTCGGCCGTCGGTCGGTCGGGAAGAGGCGCGGGTCGCAGCGGAGGTTCTGGTTGATGATCGTGAGCGCGTTCGGCCCCGCGGGATCGCAGAGCGGCGGGAGCGCGTACTGCCCGAAGGGGCCGTCGTATTGCGGGCCGGCCCACTGAGAGACGGGGTTCGCGGACCGGTTGATCGGCGGCCGGAGGCTGGCGAGCGTGACGTCGGGGAACGGGTAGTATGACTGGTTGCCGTACGGAGGGTACTGCGTGGCGAATTTCGGCCGGAACGGCGAGCCGGAGTCGTTGATGAGGCCGAAGGAGAGGTTGAGCGGCAAGGCGCGCGTCGCGCCGGCGCTGAGGTCGAGCTGCTCCTCGAGGGGACTGTGGGTCGCGAGGCCGCCTTGTTCCCCGAAGATGAGTCCGCCCTGCCTGCCGAGGAGGGTGAAGCCCTGGTCGGCGGCGAGGTCGATGCAACGGTCGACGTACGGCTCGACGACCGCCCGGTCGTACGAGCGCTCGAGCGCGCCCATTTTCGTCGTCGATTGCGTCGCGGCGCGGCGGAGCGAGAAGAGGAAGATGAGCGCGACGAGGAGGATGAGCCCGATGAGGATGAACGCGGTGACCTGTCCTTGACGGCTGCCGATGTTCACGCATCCACCTCTCCTGCGGCATCCGGGACGAAGGCTTTATTTAAAGGTTGCGAGGGAGTTTGTCAGCATCATCTTCGTCGCTGCCTTGGAGCAAGATCCGGACACGGACAGGGGAGTCGCGACGAACCATGATTATGAGTCTCCGCCTCGGACCGGAGGGAGATTCCGGTTCCCCGGAAGCGGAAGATCGGGAACCACGAGCCCTACGAGCGGGTCGGGAGCGTGAGCGACTGAACGAGAGTGACGGGGACTCCGCTTCCGCAGAAGCAAGAGGGTCGGGGGCTCGGAGAGCGACGGAGAACAATCCCTCCGTGGCGACGGGGTGTTGATGAGAAGGGGAAAAGTGAGATGAACCTCCCCCGAGCTAAAGCACGAGGCACAACTGATTCAGAAGAATCGGTGAGTATGCGCAGACACGGGTCTGCTAGCGTATCCGCGGATTTAAGGAAAACGGGTGGAAGAAAAGAACCGGGGGATTCTTCCGTCCCTACGGCTGCTCGAAGACGATGGCCGCGTAGCTCACGCTGTTCTTATAGTCGTCGAGGACGTCGCCGCTCGTGTAGTACTGCTCGAGCTTCGCCTCGCAAGGCTTGAGCAGCATGAGGAGGAGCTGGATGGGGAGCGCGCCGCAGACCGTCGCCATCTCCTTGTCGACGAACTCGGCGAACTCGGCCGCGTTCCGTTCCTTGATCAGCTCGATCATCTGCGCGTCGAGATCGTAGATCTTCGCGGCCGCGTCCTGGTTGAACCGCTGGTAATGGTATTGCGGCCCGTGGTGGGTGAAGTCGCTCGAGACGATGAAGATCGCTTTCTTGTTCTGCTCGACGAGCGTCTCCTTGATGTCGAGCGCCAGCTGCTTGAGGTCGATGTCCGCGCTGATCAGCAAGGGCGCTATCTTGAGCTTCTCAAGGCCATCTTTCAGGATGAACTGGAGGAAAGGAAGCTGGACCTCGACGCTGTGCTCGGCGGGCATGATCTGGTCGTCCAGTCCGATCGTGCCTTTCTCGACGAGCCCGCGGACGAACGCCTGGTCGACGCGGACCATGCCGAGCGGCGTCTCGACCGGCTCGGTCGTGGTGCCGCTCTCCGCGGAGTGGTGGTTGGGCGCGAGGATGATGAAGAGGTCCGGTGTTTCGGTGGCCGCGATCGCGTGGTACGCCCACGCCGCCGCCTGTCCGCTGAAGTCGTAGCCGGCGTGCGGGACGATGGCGGCCAGCACGTGACGGTCGTGCTTCCGCGGCGGCAGGCTGCCGGGTCCGCGTTCGCCGAGGAACGCCTGCTCGAGCGCCTTGTCGAGTGCTGCCTGCGATGCGGGGTAGAATTGTCCGGCGAACGTCGCTTTGCGCATGCGACGGCTGAGGGTATGGGGATATTTAAGGGTTGCGGGCGACAAGCGTGATGCGATTCTGTCGACGTCAGCAGGGCCGCCACCTTGGCGCGATTGACGGGCGCGAACATGGCTGAGCGTTTTTGCGAAGCCATAATCGTGAGCGCCCGACGATCGCCCCGCAGCGGAGCGAGGTCGACTAGGCCGTGACGGCCCTGATGTCGACGGAGAAAACGGGGGGAAAGAGCTCTACCGTTCCAGCAGTATCCGGTGCAGCGCTTTCAGGTCGGTGGCGGCGCGCTGCTCCCATGCCGAGGCGGCGCCGCTGACGAGCAGGTAGCGGACCTTGTATTTCGCGCACCACCGCGCGTTCTGTGCCATCCGTCCGAGCGCGGTCGCTGGCCGTTTGCCGAGGAGCTGGGTGAAGGAGGAGAGAATCGCCTTCGGTCTTCGTTTGGCGTCGCCTACCGCGAGGGCGAGCACCACTTGGTTCAGGCCGCTGTTCCGGTGGTGGATGAAATCAGGCCGGGCCCCGTTCTCCGGGTCGAGGATGTGCGTCACCGCTCTCGTCTCGAAGAACTCGCGGCTGCACGGCGCGACGACCGCGTCGTACTGCCTGCCGAGCTTCGCCTGGTTCTGGTCGCGGATGAGGATGCCTGTCGTGACTGCGGGCGTGCCGGCCGTTCGCTTCTTCACGGCGTCGGCCAGTTCCTGGTTCTTCCTGTCGTGCGTCGCGAAGAGGAGCAGCGCTTCCGTGTGGCCGAGCTCGCGGCAGAGCAGGAGCTGTCTGACGAGCTCCTCGGCCGT
>DAHXMN010000037.1 GCA_027371725.1 Candidatus Woesearchaeota archaeon
AGTGTTGTATATGCTCGACAAGGATCTCCAGCGCAGGATACTCGACCACGTGCAGAAACGGCCATGCACGGTGCAGGAGATTGCCGCGCTGACCGGAAGGAACTGGCGGACCGCGGAGCGCTACGTCGCGCAACTGGAACGGGAGACCGGCCTGATCGCGACGCGGACGTTCCGAGAGGGGACGCGGGGCGCGCTCAAGGTCGTCTACTGGAACGCGCTCGAAGCGGCGAAGGGAAGCGCGTACCAGGAACGGTTGCTCAGGCGCGTCCTCAACGGCAGCAGGAAGGAGGAGTTCTCCCCGTTCGACATCTACCAGTTCATCGGGGCGGGGAAACGGGAGGCGCTGCAGACGACAGAGGAGTTCGGCAAGGGGAAGGACGATCCGCTCGCGACGGCGCAGCGCCAGGTCCTCTTTCTCTCGGGAAACCTCTCCTGGACGGCAGCCAAAGGGAACGTCGCGGCCGTCGAGCTGCTCGCGAGGCGCCGCGTGAGCATGAAGGTCCTCACCCGGATCGACATCACCTCGCAGGCCAACGTGGAACGGTTGCTCGCCATCAACCAGCGGACGGGATGGGACGCGATCCAGGTGCGCCACTGCGCGCAGCCGCTGCGCGGCATCGTCGTCGACGACACGATAGCGAGCCTCAAGGAGGTCTTCTCCCCCTCGGCCGTGCGTGAGGCGAAGCGGAAGACCTTCCTCTTCTACCGCATCAGCGACGAGGAGTGGATCGGCTGGCTGCAGAAGGCGTTCTGGCATCTCTGGGACGGCAGCGTCGACGCGGCGACGAGGCTCGAGGCGCTCGCGAGCGTGCGGAAAGACCCGAAAACCCTTTAAATGGCCCGCCGCTCTCGGCGGGAAGACAGGGGGATACGAAGATGCTCGTCGGGATAGTCGGGAAACCCAGCTGCGGCAAGTCGACCTTCTTCAAGGCGGCGACGCTGGCGGAGGTGGACATCGCCAATTATCCGTTCACGACGATCAAGCCGAACCACGCCGTCGGGTTCGTCCGGGTCCCTGATCCCGCGAAGCCGTTCGGCAAGGTCTCCAACCCGCGCGTCGGGTTCGTGCTGGGCGAGTGGCGGTTCGTCGCCGTGGACCTGATCGACGTCGCCGGCCTCGTGCCGGGCGCGCACGAGGGGAAGGGGCTGGGCAAGGAGTTCCTCAACGATCTGAACCAGGCTGACTGCCTCATCCACGTCGTCGACGTCTCGGGCAGCGGGAACGAGAAGGGCGAGCCGATGGACGCGGGGACGTACGACCCGCTGAACGACGTGAAGTTCCTCGAGGAGGAGCTCGACTACTGGTATCTCGACATCATGAAGAAGGGCTGGGAGCGGTTCGTCCGCCAGGCGCAGCAGGAGAAGCGGCCGATGGCGCAGGCCCTCGAGAAACAGATGTCCGGCCTGCGCGTCACGGAGGAGCTGGCGAAGCAGGCGATGAGGGAACTGTCCCTTGATCCTGAGCAGCCCGCGTCGTGGCCCGAGGAGAAGCTGCTCGCACTGGCGAGCCTCCTCCGGAAGCGGTCCAAGCCGATGATGATCGCGGCGAACAAGGCGGACGTGCCCGGCGCGTGGGAGAACTACGAACGCCTGAAGAAGGAGTTCCCCGCGTATCACGTCGTGCCGTGCAGCGCGGAACTGGAACTCGCGCTGAAAGAAGCCGGGAAGCACGGGGTCGTCGACTACATCCCCGGCGAGAAGGGATTCGCGATCAAGGACGAAGCGGGGCTGAACGAGCGCCAGAGGAAAGGGCTCGGCTTCATCAGGCAGTTCATGGACAGCCACGGCAGCACAGGCGTGCAGGAAGTGCTGAATCACGCGGTCTTCCAATTGCTGCGGTACAAGCCGATCTTCCCCGGCGGCGTCACCAAGCTCGAGGACAGCCACGGCAACGTCATCCCGGACTGCTTCCTCATGCCGCCCGAGGCGACCGCGCTCGACTTCGCGTACAAGCTCCACACCGACTTCGGCAAGAACTTCATCAAGGCGATCAACGTCAAGACGAAGCTCCCCATCGGCAAGGACCACGTCCTCGCTCCCGGCGACATCGTCGAGATCATGGCGAACAAGTAGGACGACAAGAAAATTGATAAAGCTGTTTTCATTCAAGTATCCTCTCAGGAGGAGCGTCACATGAGCGATCGGGCGGATGAAGGGAACGGGACCCCTGTGAGGGCAGTCATCGAACGGGAAGACATCGCGAAACGAGCGCGAGAAGCCGGAGAGATGATAGCCAAGAGCGCGAAGGCGCTCAAAGAACGGTATGAACTCTGCGACGCGCAAGGGCACCATAAGCTCAACACAGAGAATAACTACTGCAACTTCTGCTACCGCCGCACCATATACGAGACACCGGAGACTGATCGCATCCGCGAAGAGCGGGAAAAACTCCCCTCCTGGGAACGGCCTCTCGACGCCCCGGCAATGATGAGACGAGCGCAAGAAGAGACTGACGTCCAGAGAATGGACGACTATTGGACCGGCATTGGGACGATCAGCGGAGAACTGAAGAAACAGTAACTGCCCTCCGAGAGCGACCTCGGCATAAGAGGAGCGACGGAAACTTTCCGGCGCCGTTCTGGGAAGATTTTTTAACCCCGGCGGAAGGCAGTCACCTCATGGTCATGCGGCTGGTCATCGTCCGGCACGGCCGGACCGTCGGGAACGAGGCGGGCATCAACCAGGGCTGGATACCGGGGGAGCTGAACGATCTCGGCAAGAAGGAAGCGGAGCTCCTCGCGGAACGCCTCGCGGCGGAGCGGATCGACATCGTCTACGCGAGCGACCTCGACCGCGTGCAGGAGACGCTCGCGCCGTTCCGGAAGCTGCGGCCGGACATCGAGATCGTCGTGACGGAGAGGTTACGAGAGGCCGCGCTCGGTCCGTATGAAGGGACGCCCTATGGCGCGGTCCGGGACGCGAGGATGAAAGCGGAAGCGGAGGGTAGGAAGTTCTTGATCGAAGGCGGCGAGACGCTGGAACAGCTCTACGACCGGGTCGCGTCCTTCGTCGATGAAATCATCGCGAAACACACGGATGCTGAGACGGTCTGCTTCTTCACGCACGGCGGACCGGCGATCCAAATCGTCAAGCATCTCACCAGGTTCCCGGACGAGGAGCATATGAACTATCACCCGAAGAACGCCTGCTATCACATTCTCGAGCGGCACGGCGACAACTGGAAGCTCGTCGCGAAGAACGTCCACGACCATCTCGACGGGCTCGAGCCGGACAGGAAATGGGACTAGTGACCGCCCACTTCTTCCCGCTCACTTCTTCTTCAGCGTGCGGAGGTCGGGGAAGTCCGGGTCGTCCTTGTAGGACTGGCCTTTCCCGGCCATGGCGGCGAAGTGCTGCATCGCCGCGCCGGCGGCTGCTGCGTGCGCAGACGATTGGGCGGGAGCGGCCGGTTTCGACGGCGCGGGCTGCTGCTTCGCGGGCGTCGCCGGCTGCGCGGCCGGCCGGAGGGCAGGCTTCGGCTGCTCGGCGGGCTGCGCCTTCTTCGCGATGCTGTACTTCTCGAGGAGCGCCTTGTACTCCTGGAAGTCAGGGGAGCGGCGGAACGCCTGCTTCTCCTCCATCGGCAGCCGCTCGAGCCACTTGTGGATCGTCTTGAGCGTCTTCCGGACCTCTTCCTCGTCGTGGAGGACGTCACGCTCGTACGTCTCGAGGTCCATCGCCTTCTCCTCGAGCCGATGACGGCGCTCGTACGATCGGAACATGCCGGTGAACCGCTCCCAGAGTGACTCGCGGACCTCCTCGAGCTCGGGCGCCGCTTCCGGATGCTCCTCCTCGGCTTCCGCGACCATCGCCATCTCCTCCTGCATGGCACGCAGGCGAGCCTTCTCCTCGAGCGTCAGGTTCTCGGAGACCAGCTCAGGATCCTTCTTCCCGAAGAGACGTTCCCAGAAGCCGGGGCCTTCCTGGACCTCGACCGGCTCCGCCTTCGGCTTCTGCTTGGGCTTCGAGCTGAGGAAACCGAAGAGCCCGTCCGGCTCGCGACGCGATGAGATGTACTTGTCGAGTTCCCTGTTGAGCCCCGGATCCGCGATGATGACCACCCTTTGCTATCGCTCCGACAGTGACGGACATATTTAAAGTTTGCCCCCTGCCGAGAGAGATCGAGAAGGAGGCGAGAGAGAAGAGGGAAAAGAGGGAGAAAGGAAAAGATTGAGGAAGAAAGAAGGGGTTTCAGCTCGCAGAAGTGGAGCCGCTCGCGGCCGCCATCGTGCAGCCGCTGCTCGTCGCGGTCTGGGCCGTCGCAGTCTGCGTCCCCGTCGGCTGCAGCGCCACATTGAACGACGCGCCCGAACTCGTCAGGTAGAACGACGTCGAGTTGCTCCGGTAGCCGGAGAGCGAGACGGTCATCTGGTATGTGTAGCCGGGCGAGAGGAGGTAGCCGTGCAGCGGCGTCGTGCCGCTGAGCATGTTGATGATGATGACGCTCGCGCCGCTCGGCGTCGAGTCCACGTTGATCGGCGTGTTCCGTATGGTCAGGTTGGTACGGGTGCCATCATAGCAGTTAAGGATACATGTTCTCGCAGGTCATCACTTCGTTCGTGATCGACGCGCCGGCGCAATAGTACTTCACAGCTGTCGCGTTGTTCTTGCAATAGTCGTACTCCGTTGCGCCGTCCAGGTTGTAAGTCTCGCATTTCTGCGTGTAGCAAGGCGACCCGCCGGACGAGACGGTGGTGGTGCCGGCGACCTTCTGGAAGCAAGCCTGCCGCAGGGTGACGTCGACCGACGTCGTGGTCCCGTTGACAATCGTCACGCTGATATTCTGTGGAAGATAGCCGCCCGTGCCGGTCATTGTGTTTTCCACCGGTATCTCGTACGTCCCGGCCTGCAGCACATCGTCGACAGGCGCGTAGCCGATGAAAGACGAAGCGGTGGAGCCGTGGTAAAGGAGCGCAGGGGAATGGTCGGGGGTCGTCGTGACATGGAGCGTGCCGTAGCCGCTGACGGCGCCTCCGGCGGGACGTTCTACAGGCCCCTGAGGGGCCGGCCCCGAGAACCGTCGGTCCGGCGATCAGCTGAATCCGCTCTTGACGAGGTGGACGAGCCACGGCCAGCTCAGCGTGCCGAGGTACGGGCTGATGTACTGGAGGAAGTACTTGTAGCCGAGCCAGAGGAGGCCGAACTGGAGGAGCCGGCCGATCGCGGTGTAGATGAGCAGCCGGAGGAAGCCGTACCGGACCGTGCCGAGGAAGACGGCGAAGAGGTCGCAGGGGAAGAACGGGATGATGTTGCCGATGACGACGATGAGGCCGCCGGCCCGCTCGACCTTGCGGTGGAACGAGTCGTATTTCTCCTTGATGAACCACTTGATGACGCGCGGCCCGATGATCCAGCCGACGACGTAGTTGAAGAGCGCGCCGCTGAGGACGCCGCCGAGCGTGACGAGGACGACGACGAGCGGCGGATAGCTCAAGCCGAGGTAGTAGAGGAAGAACGCCTCGACCGGCAACGCGGAGAGGAACGTCGCGCAGGACGCCGCCGCGTAGTAGAGGCCGAGCAAGGAACGGGAAACGATCGCCTCCTCCGCGGACTTGTAGACCGCCCAGACCACCGGGTTGAGCTGGAGGAGCTGGAGTATCAGGGAGACGATCCACTGGAACGCGAAGTAGAGGATGAGGATCGCGAGGGTCCAGAGGCCCCACTTGAGGTACTTCTTCCGCTGCTCCGGCGTGAGCTTCCGCTTGGGCGCGGGCTTGGAATGATAGGATGAAGGAGCGGTTTGAGGGCGAGAATGGGGGCGAGGGCCGGGATACGGACCCTGACGGAGAGGGCCTTGACGGACGGGTCCCTGCCGCGTCGCGCGCTCGCGGAGGTACTGCTCGTACGGCGAGAGCGGACGGGCTGCCGGCCTTCCTTGCGGCGTCATGCCTCAGGATTCGCGGGCGGGTTTAAAAAAATGGCGCTCCGTGCGGCTCTTAAGGCAAATTCGCCTCCGACGGTGTCGCCGGCTGCTCGGCAACCGCTTCGTTCCCCGCTGCTCCGGTCACCCTCGTATGGGGCATGGTCGCTCCGCTCCCGGGTTCCTCGGAGGCCTCGGAACCATCCCCTGTCGCGCTCCGCTCCCTTCCTCGCGTGCCTCGCCCTTTGGCCGGCGACACATCATTTGCCGAAGAGCCGCTCCGTGAGAGGATCGTAAGAGTGCCGCGACCGCCGCCCAGACCGCCGAGCTATCAGTACGTCGGAGAAGACAGGACTCGGTGCCATGCCGAGAAGAGAAGCGGAAGCGGTCGCTGCGGTCGCGGCACGGACAGAAAGAATGAACCTCCCCGGCCTAAAGGCGGGGGCATCCTCTCGTAAAGAACCGAGGAAGGCCGCGGAGACCCCGGTTCTCAGCCGCTCGTCGAGCTCCGGACCCTCCGTTTCTTCGAA
>DAHXMN010000038.1 GCA_027371725.1 Candidatus Woesearchaeota archaeon
CAAAGCAGCATCCCTCCCCGACGCATCCCTCCCGGACTGAAGGGGCGGAAGCATAAAACTCGCTGGTCCGTGAAAGAAGAAGGAAGAATCGTTTCTCATGGCTCAGTCGAACTCATCGTCGCCGTCATCGTTGTCCCAATCATCGTCCCCGTCTCCGTACCGCATTGGACATCGCCTCCGTCTGTCGTGGAAAAAAGGATGGCTCCCCTCTTCCCTATTAATAAGGGGCTGAGAGGCAGGGGAGGAGGAGGCCGGAAGAACGCTGAAGAAAGGGTGGTTGTCTTGAGGGTATTTAAGGGTTTCTTTTCATGGTATAAAAAGAATAAGAACTGCGAGGAAGGACTGGCCGGAGGAAGAAGAGGGCCTGCGTGGCGGCTCACAGCCGTTCCTTGTTCGCGAGCGCGACGAGGACGAAGTAGAGCGGCGCGACGACGATGGCGAGGCCGAGGCCGACGGCGAGGAAGAGCGCCGGCATGCCCGCGGCGTGGGCGAACCACGCGCCTAAGGGGATGAGGATGAGGTACGGGACGGCGAGGAGCATGCCGAGCCCCATGAAGTAGCGTTTCCGCGTCGCCTCGTCCATCAGCTTCCGGGCGAGGAGCCCCTGCGCGAAGCCGACGATGGCGCCGCCGATGACGGCGAACGCGAATGCGAGGGCGACCGCGACGATGCTCGCGTTGAAGACGAGCGTCAGAGGGAGGATCGCCGTGAGGAGCGTGCCGAAGACGAGCATGGGCGAGAGGCCGATGCTCCGCTGCAGCTTCCGCGTGAACCACGGCCCCGTGAAGCTGACGAGGATGGCGATGCCCATGATGAACGCGACGTTGAGGAAGCCGCCGAGCGCGTAGTCGTAGAAGCGCTGGTATATGAAGAGGCCGTAGTACGCGTTGCCGAGCACCTCGAGCAGCCCCGTGATGGCTGTCGCCGCCAGGAGGAGTGCGATGTACCGGTTCTTGACGAGGTCTTTGAGCAGCGCTCGCAGCGACGCGTAGTGCTCCCGGATGAACTTGCCGAGCGGATAGCTCCGTTCCTCGCGCCGCTCCCTGACGAAGCTGAGGAGGTAGCTGCTGATGATGAACGCGAAGGCCGTGATCTCGAAGCTGAGGAGGTAGCCGATGAGCGAGATCGAGAAGCGGAGGCCGAGGAACGCCACCGCGATTCTCGCGCCGGTGTCCGGGAACCGGTCGATGAGCCAGCCGCTGAGGAGCATGGCGAGCATCGTGACGAGGACGCCGTACTGGCCCAGCCGCAAGAGGAGCCAGCCCATCTTCTCGCGGCGGAGCGTCTCGCCGACGAACCGGTTGTAGAGGTCGCCGTACGTCACGACGCCGACGGCCGCGAGGAGCATGCCGGCGGCGAAGAGCCAGACCGCTCGGATGTGGACGGCGAAGGCCATGAAGAGGAAGCTGAAGCCGAAGAGGATGCCGGCGGCGCTGATCGCGTTCTTCGAGACGCGGTGCACCTTCGAGTATTCCTGGAGGACGGAGGTGAAGAGGAGGCTGATCACGGTCTTGAGGCCGTTGAAGAGGCCGAGGAGGAACAGGCCGGCGCCGGTCTGGTAGAAGAGGATGTTGATGAACTGGGGGGCGACCGTGCCGTACCCTACCCGGTCGACGATCTCGCGCACCGTGAAGAGCCGCGAGTTCCGCTTGTCCTGGCGGTCGCGATCGTCGGATGGGGTGCGCGCCTGTTCGCGGAGCGCCGCATCGATGTCCGTCTCGGAGAAGCCCTTGTCGAGCAGCTCGGCGCGGATACGACCGGGTCCCTGGCCCTTCGCCAGGCGGTCCGCCACGTCGTTGAGGATCTGCTCGTCCATCCCGGCAGGACGCGAGAAAGACGTTTATAAATTTATTCCCGGAGGGAAAGAGGAAAGAGAAGGGGAAAGGGACGAGATGACCCTGACGCGGATGATGGGTCGCCGGCCGCGGGGCGGCCCGTGACGGAGGACGGAGCGGAGGAGGAGAGGGTTCTCGGCAGCGCGAACGCTACCGGAACCGCCGGGAGCGAAGCTCCCGAGGTTCCAGGAACCCCGTTCCTGAGAACCACGGCGAGCGAAGCTCGCCTGTGGGGCCGCCCCCTACGGGGAGCACCGCTGACACGAAGAAACGCGACGACACTGGTCGCAGCCGGCGACCCCGCGGAGCGAATCCGCGGCAGGAGAAGAAATTTTTAAATCAGGACGCGCTCCGGACAGCGATGCGGAAACGGCTCCTCGACGCGTTCCGGCTCCTCCTGCCGCTCGGCCCGTCGCGGCGGCGCGATCTCGCGGCGCTCGCGGCTTACCTGTCGGAACAGGAACTGTCCGACGTGCGCTATCTCGCGAAGCTGCGCCGCATCGGGTTCCACCCGAGAAGGCTGGAGACCTCGGAGGAGTTCTTCCCCGACAAGGGCTGGCCGGAATTGAGCCTGGCGGTCGAGGACGAGGAGACCGGTGCGTTCGTCAGACGGATCAACGCGAAGGTGACGGACGCCGCGCTCCTCGAAACGTTCGACGAGCTCAAGAAGGATGCGCTCGACCGCCTCCAGAAGCTGGTGGCGCCGAACATCGTCGGCCTCGACGCCGCCAAGCGGGCGGCCGCGCTCCAGCTCTTCGCCGCGGAGCCGGTCCACATCCTCCTCGTCGGCGACCCCGGGACGGGGAAGACGGAGATCCTGCGGAGCATCAAGCGGCTCGCGCCGCACGCGGTCTTCGGTCTCGGCTCCGGCGCGTCGAAGGCCGGGTTGACGGGCGTGTACGACGGCAAGGAGTTCCATCCGGGACTGCTCGTCCTGGCGGATGAGGGGATCGCCCTCGTCGACGAGCTCAACCTGCTGAAGAAGGAGGACGCCGCCGGCCTGTACAGCGCGATGGAGAAGGGATTCATCACGTACGACAAGAAGGGGAAACACGAGCGGTTCGACGCACGCGTCCGCGTGCTGTCGACGGCGAACCCGAAGGGCGGACGTTTCGTCGGCAAGGACGTCCGGTTCCTCAAGTCCCAACTGCCGTTCGAGGAGGCGTTGCTGTCGCGGTTCCATCTCTTCTTCCTGGTGCGGAAGCCGAGCGACCGCGAGCTCGAGGAGATCACGCGGCGCATCGTGAAGCAGGACATCCGCGAGCTGCCCGACGGCGACACGCGCCTCGTCCAGGCGTACGTCCGGTACGCTGAGAAGCTCGTCGTCACGTTCGACCCGAAGTATGAGTCCATGGTCGTCAACTTCGTCGATGATCTGAAGCGCGCGGAGAAGGAGCTCGTCGCGGAAGTGAGTCCCCGGCTCGTCATCGGCGTCATCCGTCTCGCGAAGGCGTTCGCTCGCGCGCGGCTCTCCCGCCACACGGGCGCGGAGGACGTCGAGGCCGCGATGCGGCTGATGAAGGATGCGCTCGCGGGGAAGGCTTGAGAAGACGGCGGGAGAGGTCAAAGAGTGGCTTTAAGAGCGGTTTTTTAATCAGAGGCGTCATATGACCCCCATCCCCGAGTTTGAGCGGAAGATGACCCCGACCCTGTACAATCCCTTCGACCTGCTTCGCCCGGCGAGAACGTTAGACGGCATAGCGGAGCGCTATGCGCTCGTCCTGATGGATACCTGCGCGCTCAGGATAGACCACTGGGACGAGGACGGCTGGAACATCGTCCGCGGCACCCGGATGGGGCGTTCGCACGTCTCGCAGAGCACGCAGCTGGCGCACACGAAGGACATCCGGAGGGTCCTCCAGGCGAGGGAGAACATCAAGACGATCCGGCCGATGATCGAAGAGGCGAAGAGGGGGATCGGCAGCAACGCGAGCAAGTTCGGCTGGCTGAACGAAGACTATGTCTGCTGCATGCGCAGCATATACTCCACTCTCGAGAAGAGGATGTTCGAGCCCGATGAGGAAGGCGGAAGGGAAGGGTATGAAGCGACGTGCGCGTTCGTGCAGGAGGAATTCTCCCGTTTCTTCAGGAAGGATCGTGTTTCGTACGAACGCCGTGCCGAAGAGGACGAGCCGAGTCTCGCCGATATGCGGCTCTTCGCCGCGATGCTTCACCATATGGCCTGTGGAAGCGTCGCCCTCATAACGAAGGACCGTCAGCTATTGCTGGGGATGAACGAGGTGTTCTCGCGAGGGCTCTGGGAGCGGGAGCGGCCATGCCCCCCCAATGGGCGCGCAGGGGTCTACACGTCGCTGTACCGGCACGAATTCTATCCCGCGCGGCAGGTGGCTGTCGACCAGGTCCCGCTGACGAGCCTGCCCGGCGGAGACGAGGAAGGACGGGAAGAGCCGGCGAAAAGGCGCTGTTGAGGATGCGGGAGGGATGGCCGCAACCAATTTAAACCGGTGAAGGAACGTCGGGGGGATGGGGCTTCTCGGCTTCGTGCAGCGGTTGCCGCTCGGCTTCCTCGCGCAGTGGAGCTACGTCTTCGTCTTCCTCTTCACCGTGATCGAAGGGCTGCCGTTCATCGGTCTCGTCGTGCCGGGCCAGACCGCGGTGATGGTCGCGGCGTTCTTCGCGCGGCTCGGCGTCCTCAAGCTCTGGATGGTGGTGCTCGCGACCGTCGTCGGCGCGTTCCTGGGCGACATCCTCGGCTACGCGCTCGGCCGGCGGTACGGCCACGCGTTCATCATCGCGTACGGCCCGAAGCTCTTCTTCGACCGGAAACGGTATGAGTACCTGCGGACGGTGCTCCACGAGCATCCTGGCAAAGCGCTCGTCCTCGGACGGTTCAACTCGCTGACGCGCGCGTTCTCACCCCTGGTGGCTGGAGCGACCGAGCTCGGGCTCGGCGTCTTCCTCCTCTATTCGGGGATCGCGGTCCTGCTCTGGGGCACGACGTACCTCGCCATCGGCTACGTCTTCGGCCAAGGCTTCGAGCTCGCGGCGAAGTACGTCGGCACGTTCGGGCTTGCCGCGCTCATCGCCATCGTAGCGCTCGCGCTCAGCTACCGGCGCTTGCAGCGCTTCGTCGAGCGCTACCAGCGGGAGATCCTCAAGTACCCGGTCGCGCTCCTCGGGGCCGCGGCCGCGTCGCTGTACCTCTTCGGCCTGCTCGTGGACAACGTCATGGACCGGGAGCTGATTACGAAGCTCGACGCGTACGTCGCCGCGTCCATGCCGGCGTGGCGAGACGCCTTCCTGACCGGGGCGATGGCGTTCTTCACCGCGCTCCTCCAGCCGATGGTGATCATCCCGCTCTCCGCGCTCCTGTTCTTCGTGCTGCTGAGGATGAAGAGGGGGCGGGCCGCCGCAGTCTTCGCCGTCTCGATGACGCTCGGCTTCCTCGCCGACACGGCGTTCAAGGTGCTCGTCCACCGCGCGCGGCCGGAAGGCGCGCTGCTCACGGTTGCGGGGTACAGCTTCCCGAGCGGCCACGCCGCGATGTCCACGATCTTCTTCGGGTTCCTCCTCTGGGCGTACAAGGATGAGATCATCGGTCCGGCGCGACGGTGGCTCTTCATCGCCGTCATGGCCCTCCTTCCCTTCTTCGTCGGCCTGAGCAGGATCTACCTCGGCGTCCACTGGACGAGCGACGTCCTCGCGGGCTGGGCGTTGGGCGTCAGTGCTCTCACGCTCACGCTCCTCGGCTTCCTCGCGGCCGAATACGTCGAGGTGGAGAAGCGGCTCCGCGTCCTGCTCCGGATGGAACGGAAAGCGGAGAAGGAGCGGGAAGAGAAGAAAGGATGATGGGGTGGAGAAAAGGACGAGGGATGGGGAAAAATGGATGAGAAGAAAGACGGGGATTGAGGAGTGATCATATGGACCTGCTGACGCTGACGGCCATCATCGTCCTTGTTGCCGCTGCCGCGTGGCTCGGCTACCTCCTCGGCAAGGCGGCGATGCGCCGTCGTCTTTCTGCCGATGTCGAGGCGATCCGCGCGGACGCGGTGAAGCGCTCGCGCTCCGTCCTGGCGGGCCAGTTCAGCGAGCAGCTCGCGCCGTTCCTCCCGGACTTCCCGTGGCGGCCGACCGAAGCGCGGTTCATCGGCAAGCCGGTGGACTTCATCGTCTTCAAGGGGCTCGACGGGAAGGCGGTCAGCGAGATCGTCTTCGTCGAGGTGAAGAGCGGGAAGAGCAGCCTCTCGGGAACAGAACGCTCGCTCCGCGACGCGGTACGGGAGAAACGGGTGATCTGGGCCGAGTACCGCGTCCCGGACGACGTGACGAAAGGGAAAGAGGAATAGCGGAGGAGTTCTTCGGAACTAGTGATTCGTGCCACAAGGTCGTCGCTGCCTTGGCACGATGTCCGGCGGCGAGCATGGCCGAACGTTTTTTTTTGGCGAGGCCATCATCGCGAGCCGCCGACAAGACCCCGGACCGGAGCCCACGGTAGCCAGAGGCTACCGGGGCGCCGGAACGCGGAACGCGTTCCGTGCGGGAGGATGGTTAGGCCGCAGC
>DAHXMN010000039.1 GCA_027371725.1 Candidatus Woesearchaeota archaeon
GGTGCTCGAGGAACGCGCAGCGAACCTGCGGAAGAACGGCCGGATCACCGAGCAGTCGCTCATCTCATACGACCAGGAGACGCGCGCAGGCCTCAAGGCGCTGAACGAGCGGCTGACCGAGCTGGCCCGCAAAGTGGAAGAGGTCCACGAGAAGATCGACGCGATCTCGGCGGAGCTGTCGGGGGTGGCGAAGCGGCACGAGATCACCGTGCTTGAGCGGTACCTCGACCTCTGGCAGCCGCTCAGCTTCGTGACACGGGACGAGGCGAAGCTCCTCCTCCAGGACGCGCTGACGAAGAGGAAATAGGGACGCTTTCTCTCATTCACGGGCATCGTCGCTGTCTTGGCACTAAATCCTGCGGCGAGCACGACCGTGCGTTTGCGTGTCCGTAGGGTACGCGAGCCGCCGACAGAATCCCGCAGCGGAGCGAGGGCAACTAGGCCGCAGCGACGATGCTCCTCGGTACATCGTCGGCATCACGGTTGCCGCGGAGAGATCGTCCTCAGCCCTCTTCGAGCTCCTGATCCTCCGGTCCGGAACAAACGTCCACGACGCGCGTAGCGGATTGGCGCAACGACGCAAGTCGTGCAGAGGAACCGCGGTGACTCTGCTGCGGCGCCAAGCGCGTCGCAGGGTTCTGTTCCAAAGCGACAACCGTGGCGATGCCAATGCGACGGGCATAACATTTAAATACTGCCCGGCCGACAAGAGAGCGAGGTGAGACCCTGATGCCGGCGTATGGCGGAAACCCTGAGAAGAGCGTCCCTCTCACACGGATTGAGGATATGCAGATGAAGGGGATGACGAACAACCAGATCATCCAGACGCTGCAGCGGGACGGGTTCACCAGCACCGAGATCTTCGACGCGCTCAACCAGGCGAACATGCAGCCCATGCACCAGATGGGCGCCATGCCTCAGGATCCTGGCATGGGATTCCCGTCGATGGGGATGCCGCCGCCGCCCGGCCCGTCGATGCAGGACATGCCGCCCGGCGACCTCGGCGGCTCCACGAACGAGGAGCTCATCGAGGCGATGATCGACGAGAAGTGGAGCGAGCTCTCCAAGGTCATCGGCAAGATCGTCGAGTGGAAGGAAGCCACCTCTGCGCGGATCGAGAAGCTCGAACAGCGGATGGATGACCTCAAGGCGGAGATGGACCGGCTCCACGAAGGGGTGGTCGGCAAGATCGGCGAGTACGACAAGAACATCCTCGAAGTCGGCGCGGAAGTCAAGGCGATGGAGAAGGTCTTCTCGAAAGTCCTGCCGGTCTTCACGGACAACGTCGCCCAGCTGAATCGGATCACGGACCGGATGAAGGACGCGAAGAAGTGATCATTTACTCACGCCCATGATATTTTGAATATATCGGGTTTCTTGACGAGAAGCGTGACCATCAAGATACGGGCCGCGCATCTTGACGATTATTCGCGCATCAAGGCGGTCGACACGTTCGGCGATATACTGGCTCGCCGCTCTCCTCTCGATCAGCTCGACCCTCATTACAAACAGACGAGAGGAGAGCTGCGCTATCACGAACGGTTCATAGTAAAGAAAGGTCATTGGTGCTACGTCGCGGAAGGCGGGGACTGGCGGGGGATTCATCCTCTTCAATGTCGAAGAACGTGAACATTACGGGAAGATCAAGCGGGTCGGTTACATAGACTTGATCGTCGTGGATAAGGACGCACGCGGTCAAGGGGTCGCCAGACTGTTGATAACGACGCCATACTCCATCTTGAAAAATAAAGGCCTGGGCCGTGTGAAGCTCCCCGTCCAGACCGACAACGGACCGGCCCGCAGCGTATGGAAGCACTACGGCTTCAAGGATTACCGCGCAGACAGGTACAAGAAGCCAGGGGGCTGTTTCTCTCAGATGAAGTCCGGCCGCGCCATGAGCCAGACCGTGATGGTGGCGATGAGGATGATCGCGATGAGCGCCATCACCTTCGGGTTGAGGAGGGTGTTGACCACGTTGAGACTGAAGCTGTTCGTGGCGGTCGCGCCCGCCTGGCCCGGCTGCGGCTGGCCGGTGCCGGAGACGCCGTTCAGGTCCTGGCCGGGCTGTAGGACGCCGGTGGTCGTCGTGCCGGTGCCGGTCGTCCCGGAATCGGTGCCCGTCGTCGGCGGGTAGCCGGCGGGGTTGTACGACACCGAGGTCTGCGCGCCCTGCGTCGCCTCGAGGCTCTGCTGGCCGAAGGCGCTGCCCAGCGCGAACAGGAGGATGATGAAGACCGCCGCGAGGATCGGGACGTAGACCGGCGCGGTCTTGATGATGGCGCTCAGCTGCCCCTCGCTCACGCCGAACATCCGGATGACGAAGAGGGTGAAGAAGAGGAAGAGCACGAGGAAGAGGAACCACGGCGTCATGAACTCGACGACGTAGCGCATCGTGCCGCTAATCACGGCGAAGAACGCGCTGACCAGGCCGATGATCGCGTACGCACCGTTCCCGACGGATTTGCCGAACGGCTTGATCATGACGAGAAGGCCCCAGACGACCACGTAGACGAGGAGGAAGGTGAAGACCACCTTCGCCCCGCCGAGCAGCGTGATGTCGAACAGCGTCGCCATGAATGACCTCTTCCTACCGCTCCCGCGTCCTCCTGGCCGGCATCCTCACTTCTCCTTGTTGTTGTCGAGGATGCTGCCGAAGAACTTGCCGAAGGCGTCTTCCTTCTTGCCTTCCTTGTCGTCTTCCTTCGTGATGAACCAGATGATGATGGCGAAGATGAGGATGGTGATCACCAGCGCCTGGGTATCGGGGTCCTGGAGGATGTAGAGCCAGTTCGGGAGCACCCACCAGCCCGCCGCGCTGCCGAAGATGTACACCACGGAGGCGAAGGCGAAGAGGGCGATGATGCCGCTCAGGCTGTTGCTGCCCAGCCTGACCTTGCTGCCCCAGATGCCGAAGATGAGGAGCACCATGAGGATCGCGACGAGGATGGTGCTCACCTGGGGGAGCGCGTGGTTGATCACGTTCACCACGTCGACGAAGCCGTTCGAGAGGTAGATGCTCGTCGGGTCGCCCGAACCCCAGAGGACGTGCGGCACCACGACCGACATGCCCATGACGAGGCTGATCACGACGTTGAAGTTCTTGGACTTCTCGCCGAGGATCTTCGTCTTCTGGAGGACCGCGAAGACGATGGTGAAGATCAGGATGAACGGCAGGATCACATCGAAGAGACCCCAGTTCGACAGCGTCTGGAACACGTATTGTTGCGCCATTTTTCAGCCTCCCTTGACCGTGATTCAGCCTTCCTTCTTCGCCTCGCTGGACGGCGTGTGCATGACGAACGCCATCAGGCCGACGATGGCGCCGAGGAGCAGGATGATGCCGACGAACGAGCTGTCCCAGTTCATCATCATGTAGTTCCAGCCGATCTGCAGCCAGCCGAGGGCGTTCAGGAAGATGAGGATGATGCCGACGAACATGATGACGTAGAAGGCGTGCTTGTAGAATCCCTTCAGCTCGAAGCCGCCCTTGTCGTCCTTGTGCATCGTGCCGACGAGGAGCATGAAGCAGATGAGCAGCACCAGCAGGAGGACCATGTTGGAGACGACCTCGCTGATGATCGCGACGAGCTGCGCGGACGCGATGACGAAGAACGCGATGGAGAACGCGATCATGGAGTTGACGTTCTTCTTCGTGAACTCCTTGTCGCCGACGCGCTCGACGCCGAGGACGCGGGTCTTCTCCAGGAGGGCGTAGACGAGGGTGAAGACGAGGAGGAACGGCAGGACGACGTCATAGAAGCCGACGTCGCCGAAGAAGGCCAGGACACCACCGAACACGCTCATACCCGCTTCCTGAGCGAGTGGATATTTAAAGGTTTCCATCCTTTCAGGACGAGAAACCGACGGAGGAAAACGGAGTTTTCCGGCCGAGAAACAGGAAGTCCCGCCGGTCCACTGACACGAGACGTCATCGCCGCCGCGGCGATATAGTCCTCCCTACGGTCCGGGCAAATCGTCGGACGCTCACGGTTATGGCGCTGTGGCGCCATGTTCGCGCCCGGGTCTCGTGCCAAGGCGGGGGCGATGATGCCCGCACAGTCGACTATCGTCCGTCCGCCGTCAGCTTTAAAAGCCGTCCCCTCTCTCCAAGAGCCATGTACCGGACACACACATGCGGAGAACTCCGGAAAGGGCATGCAGGACAGGACGTGACGCTCGCCGGGTGGGTGGACGCCATCCGGGCCCATGGCAAGGTGGGCTTCGTCCTGCTCCGCGACCGGTACGGCACGACGCAGTGCTTCATCCCGAAGGAGCTGGCCGAGACCGCGAGGCTCGCCGAGCTCCGCAAGGAGAGCGTGCTCCAGATCAAAGGGACTGTGAACGCCCGCCCCGAGAACCAGGTGCGCAAGGAGATGGCGACCGGCGAGATCGAGGTCAAGGCGACCTCGATCGTCGTCCTGAGCGCGGCCGAACCCCTCCCCCTCGAGCTCGGCGACGAGTCCACGACGGAGGAGACGCGGATGAAGCACCGCTTCCTCGACCTCCGGACGAAACGGATGCAGGAGAACCTCGTCACCAGGCACCGGATTACGAAGGCGATGCGCGACTATCTCGACAAGCACGGCTTCCTCGAGATCGAGACGCCGATGCTCGCCAAGTCGACGCCGGAAGGGGCGCGCGACTACCTCGTGCCGAGCAGGGTGCATCACGACACGTTCTACGCGCTGCCCCAGTCCCCGCAGCTCTTCAAGCAGCTCCTCATGATCGGCGGCTACGACCGGTACTGCCAGATCGTCAAGTGCTTCCGCGACGAAGATTTACGGGCCGACCGGCAGCCCGAGTTCACACAGCTCGACCTCGAGATGAGCTTCGTCGAGGAAGAGGATGTCATGGCGATGATGGAGGGGCTGATCGCGCACATCTTCAAGGAAGTGAAGGGCGTCGAAATCAAGTTGCCGCTGCCGCGGATGACGTACGAAGAGGCGAAGAAGAAGCACGGCAACGACCGGCCCGACCTGCGGAAGGAGTGGGAGACGGAATGGGCGCTCCTCTGGGTGGTGGACTTCCCCATGTTCGAGCGCAACGAAGAAGAAGGGAGATGGCAGGCGATGCACCACCCGTTCACGCAGCCGAAGGCGGAGCACCTCGGCCTGCTCAAGCAGGGCGACCTCTCCAGAATCCATGCGCGCGCGTACGACATGGTGCTGAACGGCAGCGAGATCGGCGGCGGCTCGATCAGGAACCACGACCTAGCGGTCCAGCGCGCGGTCTTCGACGCCCTCGGCCTGACGAAACAGGAGTATGAGGAGAAGTTCGGCTTCCTCCTCTCCGCGCTCAGCTACGGCGCGCCGCCGCACGGCGGCATCGCCTTCGGCCTCGACCGATTGGCCGCGCTGCTGACGGGGAGCGAGTCGATCCGCGACGTGATCGCGTTCCCGAAGAACAAGGAAGCCAGGGATTTAATGCTCGACGCGCCCAGCGCGGTCGATAAGCGGCAGCTCGACGAGCTGGGGCTCCAAACGAAGAAGTGATAACGGAAGAAACTTTTTCCTCTAGAGTTCGCTGCGCTTCTCGCCTTCGCCGAGCATCTCGTCCATCTTGAGCTTGCGCTTCATCTTCTCGAGGAATTTCCAGACGGTGGAGTGCATGCTGCCCTGGACGAGCTTCTCGATGGCGCGGCGCGCCACCTGGGCGTGCTGCAGCTCGCCGACGACGCAGATTGTCTTGCCGTAGACGGAGACGAAGCAGTCGGTGTACTCCTCGATGTGTCTCCTGCCTTTGCCGTCGGCGCCGATTACCCGTCCCTTGAGGCGGAGGATCGAGTCCTTGCTGTTCGCGTAGTCGCTGAGCTCGATCAGCTCGAGGACGTAGTCCTGGCGGAACAGCAGCTGGGCAACCTCTGGATTGAAGCCCCTGGCGATGGCCTTGATCACCTCGCGCGCCGTGTAGAGCGAGAGCGAGTCCGTCCCTTCGAGGGTGACCAGCCCTTCCTGGGAGTCGATCGTCATGGTGACGTGCATGTGCGCCTGCAGGTTGCGCTTCACCTCGCCCTTGCGGCCGATGATGACGGCCACCCGGTCCTTCGGGACGCGCACCTCGTAGACGAACTTCTCAGGGTCCATGGCATGCAGGATTCGAGGGCGGTTTAAAAGGGTTGTGTGCGGTCAGGCTCTTCGGCGAATGGTGTGTCGCCGGCCAAAGGGCGAGGCACGCGAGGAAGGGAGCGGAGCGCGACAGGGGGATGGTTCCGAGGCCTCCGAGGAACCCGGGAGCGGA
>DAHXMN010000003.1 GCA_027371725.1 Candidatus Woesearchaeota archaeon
CGCGAACCAGCGTAACGGCTCTGCGCGTCTCCATAGATGGTGCGCGCCTCGTTCATTACCGCCGTCTGCACCGGTATCTCGGTCCGCACCCGCTGGAGCATGCCGTTCTCCAAGTCAACGGTCGTCATGCGGACCGCTATGTTGACCATGTAGGCCGCACCAAGCGCCAGTCCGAGATATGCCGCGGCGTTCCGCCTGGACGTCTTCATCATCTTTTCCCCGGCCATTTCTCGGCGGGAGAAACAATTCCCATACTTAAATCTTGCAGTCGGAGAAGAACGGCCTTTCCTCACTCGACGAACATCCCGTCCTCGAGGATGAGTTCTCCGTCGACGATGACGTCGCGGACGTCGTTGCCGTTCGCGCTGTAGACGAGATGCGAGACGACGCGCTCCTTGTCGATCGGCGTCAGATGGTCGGTGATCGCGAGCGTGATGGCGTCGGCGCGCTTCCCCTCCTCGACGCTGCCGAACTCTTCCTCGCGTCCGAGGGCTTTCGCGCCGTTCCGCGTCGCCATGTCCAGGACGGACTGCGCGTCCGCCATCGTCGGGTCCCAATAATGGTGCTTGTGCAGCAGCGCCGCGACCTTCATCTCCGAGAACAGGTCGAGGCTGTTGTTGCTCACCACGGAATCCGTGCCGAGCGCGACGTTGATCCCTGCGGCGCGCATCTCCTTCAGCGGCATCACGCCGCCGGAGGCGAGCTTCATGTTGCTCGTCGGGCAGTGGACGACGGAGCAGCCGCGCTGCGCGATCGTCCGGAGCTCGTCCTTGGTGAGCCAGACGCAATGCGCGAGCAACGTCCGATCGTCGAGGAACCCGATGCTGTCGAGGTATTGCGCCGGGAGGAGGCCGTGCTGCTGCTTGCACTTGTACTGCTCCTTCCGCGTCTCGGCGAGATGGATAGTCTGGATAATCTTGTGCTGCTGCGCGTACGCGTGCACGTTCCGGAGGAGCCGCTCGGAGCAGCCGTAGATCGAGTGCGGCGCGACAGAAGCGGTGATGCGCGGATGGCCCTCGTACTTGCTGAAGATCGGCGATGCGCCGACGTCGTCGCTCTGCGAGATCCGGTCATTGTAGCTGACGAAGAGCCATGCGCGGATGCCGCTCGCCTCGACCGTGGCCGCCGTCCCGGTGACCGTATAGTGCATGTCGGCGAGCGCAGTCGTTCCTGAACGGAGCGCCTCGCGGCAGCCGAGCGCAGCCGCTTCCGCGAGCTGCCCGCCGTCGAGCCCGTTCTTCCGCGGCACGATGCCGTCCAGCCAGTCGTGCAGCTCCTTGTCGTCCGAGACGCCCCTGAACAGCTGGATGTCGAGGTGCGTGTGGCAGTTGATCAGGCCGGGCAGGACGACCTTCCGCGAGCAGTCGACGACCGTCGTCTCTTTCGGCAGGCCCCCCGGCAGCATTTTCGGGAGGTCCTTCCCTATCTTCGCGATCCGGCTGCCCTCGATGAGGACGTCGACGCCTTCGAGGATCGTCCGCTTGTCGTCCTGCGTGACGAGGTACCGGCAGCCCTGGAGGAGGATCATGGGGGGCGAGAGCGATCGGGGCTTTTTCACGGTTTCGCTTCGTTCCCTTCGATTGTGGCGCGGAGGATCATGCGGAGGTCGCGCAGCACGTTCCGCACGTTCGCGATGCCTCGCAGCTCGCTGTGGTCTTTCACCCGCTGGATGAGATTGCTCTGCGCGCCGATGTGATTGAGGATCTCCTCGTGGATCTTCACCGCCCGTACGTCGTCCTTCGCGTAGTAGGCCTTCATTGTCTGGAGGTAGAGGCCATACGCCTCCCGGAGATTGCCCTTGATCCGTTCCTGCCTCGCCTTGGAGCGCCCATCCAGCTCGTCATTGATGCGTTTCACGTAGTCGCCGATCCGCTCCAGCGCCCAGGCGACCTTGTCGAAGTAGTACGCCTGCACCGCCGAGACGTCGAGCGCGTTGCCGATCGCGGGGTTCTCCAGCACGTTCCGCGTGACGCGGGCGACGAGGAACTGGATGCGGTTGACGTCCTTGTCCCGGTCGCGCAGCACCGTCCCGGGAACGGGCTCTTTCGCGAGTGCGTCCTGGAACATGGAGCGGACCATCATGTCGATCCTGCTGATGAGGGTGGGCAGCGCGATCTGCCGGATGTCGATGAGGTCCTTCACCACGATCCTGTTGAGGCTCTGCTCCACGATCTCCGCGCCCGCCAGGTTGAGGATGAATGATTTGATGGCTGCGATGTGGACCTGAAGGTCTTTCCCTTCGAGGATGAGCGTGGTGTAGCCCGCCTTGTAGCGGCTGGTCAACTCGATCTCGAGTTCGCGCTGCCCCTTGCCGTCGACTGAGACCTTGGCGACACGCTCCTTTTCCCCGGTGCGGCTCGCGCTGATGACGACGCTGCCCGGCTTCTGCTCGACGAAGAGCTCTGCGCCTTTCTCCAGCCGGTTCGTCTCGACCCACTCCTTGGGCAGGCTGACGACGTAGCTGTTCTTCCCGAACTTGATGAGTTTGCGCGAATCCACGGCCGCACCCCCGACGCAGTTCATCTTCTCCGAAAACCGGAAAAACTCCGAAAAAATATATGCCTATAATCGTAAATATATGTTATATGGTAAAAGTATATATTAATAAATGTTTCTCCCATTTCCTATCGAAGGGGGCGATATCATGGACGAAGAGTGGGAATCGCGCGGCTACGACGAGATGGACGCGGAGAGCGTCGTCCTCCACGGCTACGATGAGGACGAGGACATGGACGCGGACGAAGCGGGTTTCCTGCGCGGCTACCTCGGCATGGGCGAAGTGTGATCTTTCCGCGAAGGGATGATATCCTGTATCCGCCGCCGATACTGATACCGCGACCACACCCTTCTCCGGTGATATGATGGAGAGACCCCTCCGCGAAAACGTTCCCGAGCCCCTGCACGACGAACCAGCCGAGACGCCGGAAGAGAACGCCGGCAACGGACGCAACGGACGGCACGTTCGCCTCTCGCCGGACAACATCTGGTACCAGCTCAGGCTCGGACGATAAAACGCTCCTCATCGCCTCTTTCCCGATCCTTCCGCAAGGTTTTTTATACTCGCCCTCTTCTCCCCCAGGATGGCCTCTGACCTTGCGGCATTGCTCTCGCCGCCCGCGACCGGCAACGCGCTCGCGGACAGCATGATCGGCCGCCTTCAGGACGATGTGGCGAGAGGGTATCTCCGGCGTCCCGAATACCTGGCCGCCCTCGGCTACGGCCTGATGGATTATGTCTTCGAATGCAGGAACGCTTTGCAGCAGTTCCCCGACCCTTCCGCCCTCGGCACCGACGTCCTCACGAAGAAGGCGCATCGCCTGACAGACATTCTTCTCTCCCGGGGAGCGAACAGCAGGGGCCTTTCGTCCCGATTCCAGTTCGACCTCTCCAGCGTCGCGACTCAAGATCCATTCCTCGCGAAGGAGATGCTCACGAACAAGGATGGCGCTGCGCTCGACGTCCTCGGCACCTACGCGCAGAAGCTCTTCGTTTTCGATCCGAAGACAAAATCCCCCTGGAGAATCCCGGAACCGCCGCCGCTCTCGCGGCTGCCCTGGCAAAACGGGCGCAGTTTTTTATAGTGCCTCATTCCAAACCGGAATGATGACGTGGATCGCGGGCGTCGAAGAAGCAGGCAGGGGGCCGGTGATCGGGCCGATGGCGATGGCCGTCCCCTGGACCGGGGACGAGGAGCTGCTCAGACGGATCGGCGCGAAGGACTCGAAGCAGCTGACGCCGGTGCAGCGCGAGGACATCTACGAGAAGCTTCTCGGCCTGGAGGCGAGCGGCAGGATCGGCTTCGAATGCGTCCTCCTCTCCCCTTCTGAGATCGACGCCGCGGTCGAGGGCGAGCACGACAACCTGAACAAGCTCGAGCAGCGCACCACCGTCAGGCTCATCAAGGCGGCGCTGAAGCAGCGACGCATCGAGACCGCGACCATCGACTGCCCGACGAGGAACACCGCGAAATACGAGAACGAGCTGCGCGCGCTCCTCGGCGAGGAGACCGTCAGGCTCATCGCGGAGAACAAGGCGGACGAGAACTATCCCGTCGTAGGGGCCGCGTCCATCATCGCGAAGGTCACCCGCGACCGCGAGATCAGGAGCGTCAAAGAGCGGATCGGCATCGACCTCGGCTCCGGCTACCCCGCCGACCCGTCGACGGTGAAATTCCTCCGGGAGAACTGGAACCGGAAGGAATATTCCTCCTTGTTCCGGAAGTCGTGGGCGAGCTACAAGAACCTCGCCGTCCGGAAGCGGCAGAGTTCGCTCGCCGACTTCGGCGCGGACGACGAGAAGGCCAATCCCGCGAAGAGCAAGGAGCACGCGGAGAAGCTCAAGGAGTTCGAGTTCTTGAAAGAGCACGGTTTCGCGTTCAGCGAGCCGACCAGCCAGTACGAGGTCCTCCGGCTGAAAGCGGCGGATGCGACGATTATCCTCTACACGACGGGCAAGCTCCTCGTCCAGGGCAAAGGGAAGGCGCGCGCGGAGAAGCTGTTGAAGAGGATCGAGAAAACGGTTTGAAGAACGTTTACTTGCCTATGGCCTGGCGGAGCTTCTCCTGCTGCTCGGCCATCTTCGCGTGCTTCTGCATCTTCGCTTCCCAGTAGGCCATGGCCATCTGGACCGCGGCCGCCGCCGCCTTATCCATCTGTTTGCCCTTGAGCCGCTCGCACTCCGCCTTCATCTTCTCCTTCATCAGCTCCGACCACGCCTCGTCCGCCAGGTCGAGGAGCATCCCGCTGTGCGGGTCCGCCGCCCAGTCGCTCGCGCTCGGCTCATGGTGGCAGCCGCAGCCGCCTCCTTCTCCTTGACAACCGCATCCCATTCTTCTTCACCTCATCATTCGTTTTTTTATTCGTTTTTTTTTAAACCTCTCCAAGAAAACCAGCCCACAACGGGCAAACACTTCCTTCAAGACAAGCGAAGAGAGTATTTAAATTTTCAGAAAGATGGAGTTCACGGCTCGATGGACCTGTATCCGTAAGATTCCGGTTCCCGGATGGAAAACCTTTTAATGAGCGTCCCTGCACATCCGTTCCATGCGGCTTCCGATCGCGGTGATGGGCATCTGCTACCGCCGGAAGGGCGACGGCATCCAGTACCTTCTCATCCTCCGCGCACCGCACGACGGCGGCTTCTGGCAGCCCGTCACGGGCGGCCTCGAGGAAGGCGAGACGCGCACCGACGGGGTCCGCCGCGAGATAGCTGAAGAGACTGGCCTGACACCGACGAGCGTGACGCCGCTCCTCGAGATGCGCCAGTTCTTCCACCGCTACCGATCCGAAAGCACCGAGGTATGGCTCACCGAGTTCGTCTACGGCGCCGAAGTCCCGGACGGCGACGTGACCCTCTCGCCCGACCACACCGACCACAAGTGGTGCACCCTGGACGAGGCGCTCACGCTCCTCAAGTACGACGGCAACAAGGACGCTCTCAAGCTGCTTGATGGGGCGCTCCGCTCCGGGAAGATGCCTGAGCAGCCTTGCTCGTCGTGGAAACGGAGTAGCTCCAACGACCCCGTTGACATCATCGCTTCGCGCGTCGCCGTCCTGCTCGCATCTTGCTGTTCTCCCGTAGGCGCTGCGTCCCCGTAGGGGGCATGGTCACTCGGCGCGGTCTTCGCCGCCTTGGCCCGACATGCGCAGCGAGAGGGCCGCGGCGAAGACCGCCTCGTTCCCGGGTTCCTCGGAGCCTCGGAACCATCCCCCGCGACGCGCCCGTTTCCTTGTCCGAGGGATGCTCGCCCTTAAGGACGGCGACGTCCATGATGTCAACGGGGCAAGCTCCAACATCATTTTTTTAAAACGAATCGTCTTCTCACCGGTAGTCGGGAGGTGGTTTGCGTGAAGCTGCTGTCATTGGTGTTGCTTGTCTTCGTGCTCGCCCTGCCGTTCGCGGCGGCGAGCGACCAGTTCTACCTGAGCGTGAAGGGCCAGAAGCAGGGCGTCATCAACGGCGACGCGACCGCGGCCGGCTGGGAGAACTCCATCGAGGTGCTCGCCTTCAGCTTCGGCGCTTCCTCGCCGCGCGACGCCGGTTCCGGGATGGCGACAGGCAAGACGCAGTTCCAGCCGTTCGTCGTCACGAAGCGGATCGACAAGTCGTCGCCGCAGCTCTTCCAGGCGCTCACGACGGGAGAGAACCTGCCGGACGTGAAGCTCAGCCTCGTGGGCACTGACAGGACAGGCAAGGACCTGGCCTATTACACCGTCACCCTGACGAACGCGGCCATCACGGGCATCACCGACACGTACGACCCGTCCGACGGGCTGCCGCCGCACGAGGCGGTGAGCTTCACCTATCAGAAGATCCAGGTCCAGTACGCCGGCGGCGCCGTCGCCACGGCTGACGCGGTCTCGACCGTCTGAGGCTGGCTGATGAAGCTGTTCCTCGCCCTGGCGCTCGCGCTCACGCTCTCGTCCGCGTGCGTCCTCGCCGACGCGACCATCATCGCGTCCACGCAGGGCCATCTGCCGCTCGCGATCACCGGGTACAGCTACTCCGTGGTCCGGCCGCCCTCCGCCGCCGGCGGGCGGGGCATCGCCACGGGCAAGCTCCAGTACGGCGAGCTCGTCCTCCTCAAGCCGATCGACAAGTCGTCGCCGCAGCTCGCCCAGGCGTTCTTCACCAACGAAGCGTTGACGCGCGTCGACGTCACGCTGCCGTCCGGGACCGTGACGCTCAAGGACGCTTTCGTCATGTCCTTCTCCGACGACGGGAACAGTTCCGGGGCGGAGGAGCGCGTCGGCTTCGCGTACCGGGAACTCTCCTACAACACGACGAACGAGACCGGGACGACGAACCAATCGAACCAGTCCGAGAACGCGACGCGGCCGGCGCCGTTCCACATCGCCATCACGCCGAACGACACGACGGTCGATTGCGGACAGAACGTCAAGTACCTCGTCACGATCACGCCCGATCCCAGGTTCAACGGCACCGTCAACCTGACGCTCTACCTCGACGCTGCATTGATGGGCGACGAGTACAACCTGGGCGAGTACCCGGTGCCGGACGTGCTGAACTATACGTTCCTCATCCCGCGCAACATCCCCTTCGGCCTCGACATCGACGGCAGGCTCGCAGGGACGAGCGAGGGCTACGAGGACGACGCGGCCTTGAAGCTCCACATCAACGGCCCCGCGCGCGTCATCGGGAACTCGCTCAACTGGCTGTTCAACCTCCCCGGCAAGATCAGGGGGCTCTTCTCGTAAGCAGTAATCTGCATCATCGCCGCTGGCCGGGGGAGCGCCGCCTTGGAGTGACCTCAGAAAATCGCCCGATTCGCGCGGAAGCAGTAGTTTCCGGCGCGCCGGTACTTCGTACCGTGCGCATGCAGGGCGATTTTCGCAATAAGCTTCGAGAGACGAGCAGCGATCGCTCCGCTGCGCTCCCCGGCCGGGCGAACCGTCTTTTCTTCTCCGTTCCCTTCATCGCCGCGGCCTAGTTGCTCTCCCTCCGGTCGGGGCGATCGTCGGGCGCTCACGATTATGGCTTCGCAAAAAAAAAAACGCTCGGCCATGTGTTCGGGAACGACGAGCCTGCGAGTCGGTCAGGAACGGGAGCGACTGAACCGAACACTACGAACGAAGCGAGTATGTTCGCGCCCGTCAATCGCGCCAAGGCGGCGATGAAGGATGTTTTCTCCTCGTCTCAAGGCTTTTCTCCTCGTCTCCCCCACGAAAACATTTAAAAAGCGGCCGTCCCGCTGTCCGAGGAGCGAAGGGTGGGCAGTTGACACGGATCACGCGGCTGGAGATGAAGGGGTTCAAGTCCTTCGCGAACAAGACCGAGCTGCTCTTCGGACCGGCCTTCAACTGCGTCCTCGGCCCGAACGGGAGCGGCAAGTCCAACGTCCTCGACGCGATCTGCTTCGTCCTGGGGAAGGCCAGCGCGAAGGGGCTCCGCGCCGACAAGAGCGCCAACCTCATCTACAACGGCGGCAAGACCAAGAACCCGGCGAAGCAGGGCGAGGTCACCATCGCCTTCGACAACGAGCAGAAGGTCTTCGGCACGTTCCCCGAGCTCGTCATCACGCGGATCGTCCTCGCGAACGGCCAGTCGAAGTACAAGGTGAACGGGAAGAACAGCACGCGGCAGGACATCCTCGACACCCTCTCCAAGGACAAGATCAACCCGGACGGGTACAACATCATCCTCCAGGGCGACATCAACCACCTCATCGAGATGTCCCCGCAGGAGCGGCGCGGCATCATCGAGGAGATCGCGGGCATCAGCATCTACGAGGAGAAGAAAGAGAAAGCGCTCCGGGAGCTGCAGCGCGTCGAGGAGAAGGTGAACGAAGCGGAAATAGTCCTCGCCGAACGGAAGACCTACCTCAAAGAGCTGAAGAAGGAGCGCGACCAGGCGCAGAAGTTCAAGGACCTCGACGAGAAGATCAAGCGGAACAAGACGACCCTGCTCAGCGTCAAACGCGCCAAGAAAGAGGCGGAACTGTCGGATCTTGAGAAGCGCGCCGGGAAGAGCCTCGACGAGCTGCAGCGGCTCCAGGAGAAGGAGGCGAAGCTCCGCGCAGAGATCGGCGCGCGCAAGGACGAGATCGAAGCCATCAACAAGGAGGTCGAGCGGCGCGGCGAGAAGGAGCAGGTGAAGCTCCACAAGGAGGTCGAGCAGCTCAAGGTCGATCTCGCCGTCAAGCGGCAGCGCGTCGAGACGCTGGACGCGGAGCTCCTGAAGCTCGCCGAGAGGAAGGACGAGCTGCTCCGCAACGGGAAGGAGATCGGGGACAAGATCAAGTCGATCACGGACGAGCGCGCCGAGATCGAGAAGCGGGTCAAGGCGCGCGAGGAGTCCATCGCGAAGCTCGAAGCCCGCATCTCCGAGTTCCGGAAGAAGCACAAGATGGAGGACGCGGGGAACATCGACGCGGAGATCGACGCGGTGGACAAGGAGGCGGAGGCCATCCAGCAGTCCATCGACAAGCTCCGCGAGGAGCAGCAAGCCCTCTTGCGCGAGAAGGACAAGGTCGAGATCAAGCTCGAGCAGATCGACGAGAAGATGGCCAAGGTGCTCGAGATCGAGAAAGGGCACAAGAAGGAGCTCGAAGCCCTCAAGCAGCGCAAGGAGGAGTTCAAGAAGGCGACGAAGGAGCTGAACACCGCCCTCTCCGAGGACAGCGGATTCGCCGCCCAGCTCCAGACCGCGCGTTCCGCGCTCATCGGCCGGAAGGAGGAGCTCGCCAAGCTCCAGGCGCAGCAGATGAGCATCGCCGAGCGGAGCGCAGGCGGGCAGGCGATCGCGAAGATCCTCGAGCTGAAGCAGTCCAACGGGATCAAGGGCATCCACGGCACGGTGAGCAGCCTCGGCCAGGCGGAAGAGAGCTCCTCGCTCGCCCTCGAGATCGCCGCCGGCAGCAGGATCAACAGCATCGTCGTCGACGATGACGACGTCGCGGCGAAGTGCATCCGCCACCTCCGTGACAACAAGCTGGGGGTGGCGACCTTCCTCCCGCTCAACAAGCTGAAAGCCCCTGAAGAGAAACCCGACGTGAAGAAGGGCGAGGCGATCCTCGGCCTCGCGGTCGACCTCATCAGCTACGAACCGAGATACGAGAAGGTGTTCCGGTACGTGTTCGGCAACACCCTCGTCCTCCGCGACCTGGACGCCGCCCGCAAGCTCGGCGTCGGCAAGGCGCGCATGGTGACGCTCCAAGGCGACCTCCTGGACACGAGCGGCTCGATGCAGGGCGGCTTCCGCCAGAAGGAGCGCCGCAGCCTCGGCTTCCAGCAGAAGGAGACCAGCGAGCGGATCGCCAAGCTCAACGCGGAGGTCGCCGACCTCGAGAGCGTCGTCGCCCGGCTCGAGTCCAAGCGCCAGGAGAACGAAGAGCTCATCGCGCGCCTCCGCGAGCTCAAGGCGACCGTCGAGGGCGAGATCATCAAGGGCGAGAAGTCCCTCCACCTCGACAGCGAGGACACCGGCCTCTCCAAGGAGGAGAAGAAGCTGCTCCAAGACGAGCTGAAAGGCGTGGAGAAGCGGCTCGACGACGTCCTGGACGACGTCACCGAGCAGACGTCGAAGCTGGGGGCGCTCAAGGTGAAGAAGCAGCAGCTCCGCGACCGGATCAGCGCGCTCCGCTCGCCTGCGCTCCTCGCCGAGATGACCACGTTCGAGGAGAAGAAGCGCGAGCTCCGCGACGAGATCGTCGGGTTCCAGGGCGAGCTCCGCTCCTCGGAGAGCGAGGCGAAGAACATCCTCGCGCCCGAGCAGGAGAAGATCCAGGCGATCCTCAAGCAGCAGGAGAAGGAGCAGAAAGGGTTCGCTGACGAGAAGCGTTCGCTCGCGGACCAGCTCAAGGCCATCGAGAAGGACCTCAAGGAGAAGGAGGAGCAGGAGACCGTGTTCTTCAAGCAGTTCAAGGACCTCTTCACCAAGCGGACCAAGCTCTCGGAGGAGATCCAATCGCGCGAAGGCGACATCCGCCAGCTCCAGGAGAAGGCGCGCGAGTTCGAGAGCAAGAAGGTCGGCGTCGCCCTCGAGATGGCCCGCCTGAAGGCCGAACTGGCGGGCGTCGCGGAAGAGGCGAAGCAGTACGAGGGCATCGAGCCGTACAAAGCGAGCGAGAAGTCCGAGGAGGATATCCTCCTGGAAGTGAGGGAGTTCGAACGGCTCGTGCAGAGCATGGGCGCGGTCAACATGAAGGCGCTCCAGGTCTACGAGCAGGTCGAACGCGAATACAACGACCTTGTCGCGAAGAAGGAGACCCTCGGCGGCGAACGCGAGGACGTCCTCCTCATGATCAACGAGATCGACGCGAAGAAGCGCGAGCTCTTCCTCAAGACGTTCAGCGTCGTCAGCGAGAACTTCAAGCACTTCTTCGGCCAGCTCAGCACGAAAGGCGAGGCGGAGCTCGAGCTCGAGGACCGGAACGACCCGTTCAACGGCGGCATGACAATCAAGGTACGGCTCGTCGGGAAGAAGTTCCTCGACATCCGCTCGTTGTCCGGCGGCGAGAAAACGATGACCGCGCTCGCGTTCCTCTTCTCCGTGCAGGAGCACGAGCCCGCCAGCTTCTACATCATGGACGAGGTGGACGCGGCGTTGGACAAGCACAACAGCAACCTCCTCGCCAAGCTGATCAGGAAGTACTGCCTGCGCGCGCAGTACATCATCATCAGCCACAACGACGGCGTCATCAGCGAGGCGGACAACCTCTACGGCATCAGCATGAACGAGCACGGCATCTCGAAAGTGACGAGCCTGAAGATCTAGATAAGACCGCTTTTCTCCGTCGACGTCCGGCGTGCCGCCTTGGAACAAAACCACAAAATCGTCTGATTCATGCAAGACGATTTTGGTACTATCTCGGACCGTAGGGAGAACAAGACCTCCGCAGCACACCGGAGAAAGAGAAGCGATTCTTACCGCGACGTGACCGGCGTGCCGCCCGTCGCGCCGTAGACGATCACGACCGGCGTGCCGTTACCGACGCGCTTCGCGCCGTCCCTGAGCGAATAGACCCTGTCGATGTCCTCGTCCGAGAGCGCGACGCAGCCGTCGGTCCAGTTCCTTCCGCCCGCGTTCCCCCGCAGGCCGTGCCCGTCGCCATGGATCGCGATATCACTGCCGGTCCTGCCGTCCGCCTCGTCCTCGGCGTTGGGATAATTGAGGAGAAGCGACCGATAGTGCTTCGTCTGCGGGTTCCACCAGCACTTATCGTATACCCCTTCCGGCGTGCGGCCGTCATTCTCCCGCTTCTTCGGATCGATCGGGTCGGAGCCGAGCTCGACCGGGAACTCCGCGATCGCCTGCCCGTCCTTGTAGACCGTGAGCGAGTACTCCTTCTTGTCGATCACGATGGCGTAGTCCCTGTTCCGCCGCGACCAGCTGATCGCGTCAGTCACCCACTCCGCCTCGCGGTCAGGCAGGTAGTCAGGCAGGTACTCGGAAGGCGGCGTCTCCCCGGGCGCCCCGTAGTCTCCGGCCGGGGCCGCCCGCTGCACGGCGACGTTCCGCCCGGGATTGCGCTTCCGATAGTACGCGTGGAGTGCGTCGTCCTCGCAGCCCGTGAGCAAGCCCGTCAGAGAAGCCGCCAGGATGATGCCGCCAATCAGCCTCATCCCCTGAGAGAACTCAACGAGTCTTATAAGCTTTGCCAATCTTGACTACTCACCAATGGTCTATTTCTTCTTCCCGGGCCTCTTCTCCATCTCGCGGAGCGCCTCGGCGATGCCTTCCGCCGCCTTGTCCCAGCTGAACTGCTCGAGGACCGTCTTCCGCGCGGCCTTCCCTATCTTCGTGCGGAGTTGTTCGTCCTCGGCCAATTGCTGGAGTTTGCCCGCGAGCTCGTACGCGTTCTTCGTCTCGAAGAAGAAGCCGTTCTCGCCGTGCTTGATGTACTGCTGGATGAACCCGACCGGGCTGCTCACGACGGGAAGCTCGCAGCTCATCGCCTCGAGGACCGCGAGGCTGGTCGTCTCGGTGAAGGACGGCATGACATAGATGTCCATCGCCTGGAGGTAGGGCACGACATCCTCCTGCGGCCCGGGCACGATCGCGCCCGGCACCCGCTTCAGTTTCGCCTTCAGCTCCGGGACGCCGTCGCCGACGAGGAGCAGCCGCTTCTCCTTCGCCTTGAGGCGGAGATAGGCGCGGCTCAGCGTGAGGAGGTTCTTCTCGTGCGCGAGCCGGCTGTGGAACCCGACGACGACCGCGGCTTGCGGGATCTTCAGCTGACGCTTCGCGGCCTCCTTGTCGCCCTTGACGAACCTCTTCGGGTCGACGCCGAGGTGAACGACGCGCTTCGGCGTCCGGATGCGTTGCCAGGAGAACATCTCCGCGATGTTCTCCGACGGCATGACGAGGAGGTCGCACCGGTTGTAGAGGTAGCGCGTCACGAGCTTCGTCAGGGGGTAGGCGAGCCGCTTGAGGAAGGGGACGTCCACCGCCTTCGGGACGAGCTCCCACTCGATATTGTGGATGAATGCGACGAGCGGCTTCTTCAGCTTCCGCGCATACCGTTGGGCGAGCCAGCCGACGGGGCCGATTGTCTGGCAGAAGACGATGTCCGCCTCAGCCACCGCGGCACGGATCGGCTCCGGCTCCCAGCGCGCAGGAGTGTAGTCGCCGTACTGCTTGCTCCTCGTCGGGATGAGGACGCGCCGCACCCGCATGTCGAGCGGCGTGATCCCGTAGTCAGGGCTGATGACCGTGATGTCATACTCCTCGAGGAGCCGCGGGATGATCTCCGCAAGGAAGCGGGCGATCCCGTCCCACCGCGGCAGGAAGTTGTCCGTCGCGATGACGAGCCGCGGTTTCGCCGGCTGCTTGGCCTCCTGTTTCGCAGCCCGCCCGGCCTCGGCCTTCGCGCTGCGCGCCTCTTCCTTCGCACCCTTCTCGTCAGCCATCATCTCACCGGAGCTTGTAGAACGTCTCCGCGAACCGCGTCCCCTTCAGGAAACCCGCGAAGAGGTCCCGGACGAGGTGGTAGACGAAGACGATGTTGTTCGTAAACGCGTAGCTGAAGAACCGTATCTGGCTCCGGTAGGCGGAGAGCGCGTCGAGCTTCTTCCGGTAGGCGGCGCTCACGTCGACGATGAGCCGCGGCGCATCAATCGTGCTGAACCGCGGATAGACCCTGTAGCCGTATATCTCGCTCCGCAGTCGGCTCCGCGCGAGCATGGCGAGGACGAGCGTGCTGAGCGCCTTGTGATCAGGATGCGTGTCGTCCGGCATCGGCACGAAGACGCGGTCGGGCTTCAGCTCCCGGAGGCGGCGCGCGAGCTTCTGCGGATAGCCCTTCCGCTCGAAGTCCTCCTGGAACTTGAGCTCGCGCAGGCCGAGGAAGAAGACCCTGCCGTCGCCGCCCAGAGTCCGATCCGCCCGCTGCGCCTCCTTCACCCGGGTCTTCCGGATCACTTCCGGGCGGAGGTGCGGATGGCTCAGCTCGCCGAAGGAACCGACGAACGTCGTGACCTGGTCGCCTCTCTTGTAATGGAGCGCGAGCGTCCCGCCCATGGCGAGGGCGTGGTCGTCATTATGGGCCGCGAAGACAACGATGGTGACCATATGCCGTTGGAAGGGGAGAGTCGTTTTAAAAAGTTGCTCCGACCGTGGGGCCGCGGTGAGCAATGCGGACCACCATCCGCGGTCGAACCGTGGCGAGGCCGAACCATGGCGAAAAACCGTCAGAGGCCGAGCAGGGGGTCGCCTGCGGGGACGAGGCCTCCCGGAGCGAAAAGCGATACGGTTCGAAGGTGGTGCACGTTCGGAAGACACCGGTACCCGGAGACCGGCGGTCTCCCAGGGCGGCCCGAGCGTCACGTCGCAGTCCGAAGAACGAGACGTTCCGAACAACGTGAGCGAAACGAGAGCCTCATCGCGGCCGTCAGCGCAGCAAGTTTTTTAATGGAAGGGACGATTTCGGCCGCATGCGGATCGGCATCATCGGCTCCATGCAGTTCACCGAGCGGATGGTGGAGACGCGCGACCGGCTCATCGCCACAGGCCATGACGCGTTCCTCACCACGCTCCACGAGCCGCTCCTCGGCAAGACGGATAAGGAGAAGGAGCGGATCAAGCTCTACCAGAAGAAGAACCTCGACGCGATCAGGGAGTTCTGGCGGATGATGCAGGGCGCCGATGCCGTGCTCGTCCTGAACTTCGACAAGGGCGGCGTGAAGAACTACATCGGCGGCAACACGCTGATGGAGATCGGCTTCGCGCACGTCCTCGGCCAGAGGATCTTCCTCTGGAACCCGATCCCGGACATCCCGTTCTACCGGTCGGAGATCGAGGCGATGAAGCCCGTCGTCATCAATGGGGATCTTGGCCTGATCCGCTGAGCAAGCAAAGCGTTTAAATAATGCTTCTCGTTGCCCCTCCCCATGGCGTTCCTCTCACTCATGGAGGTCTTCGACATCGCGCTGATGTCGCTCGTCGTCGGCTACATCTTCAAGGACGTCTTCCGGCCGCGGGTCGCGTACACGGATCCCGATACGTACCTGAAGAACGTGACGCCCGGGCATCACGACGGCCGGCTAAGCGACTTCTGGTTCGCCGTCGTCCTGGTCGCCCCTTCCATCATCTTCCACGAGTTCGGCCACAAGTTCACGGCGATGGCGTTCGGCCTCACCGCGACGTTCCACGCGGATTATCTGTGGCTGGGGATCGGCGTCCTGCTGAAGCTCGTCCTGCCCGGCTTCGTCTTCTTCGTCCCGGCGTATGTCAGCTTCCCCGGGACCGCGACCCCGCTCCAGAGCTCGGCGATCGCGTTCGCCGGCCCCGCGGTGAACGGCCTCTTCTGGCTCGGCTCGTGGCTCTTCCTCAAGTTCAAGAAGAAAGGTGTGGGCAAGGAGACCGTCCGCTACCTCGCGTTCTTCCGCTACATCAACGGGTTCCTCTTCATCCTCAACATGCTTCCCGTCCCGGGCTTCGACGGCTTCACCGTCTACCTCGGCCTGTGGCACGCGTTCTTCTGAGAGGAATCTCAAAGAAAAGAGCGTCATCGTCGCCTTGGCATGATTGACGGGCGCGAAGATGCGGCCGCGGCCGCATAATCCTGAGCGCCCGACTCGTTCTCGGACCGGATGGGAGAACAATAGGCCGCGACGATGATGCCCTGTCGAGAAGGACGATTTCGCCGTAGCGCACCTGCGAGGAACCGGGTTGCAGAAATCCGTAACCCTTCCGAACAACCGGAAATCTTCCGGATTTCTCGGGTTCATTCTTAAAAAGGACCGTATCGTCGCAAATAGGAAAAAGGGGTACGAGATGACGGAAGAAGAAAGTTTAAAAACAGGCGTCAGACCCTCTTTTTCCCGTATGGGGGAAAGCGAAATCTCATGCGGCCACGTCCCGAGAGACGGCATTTCTGAGCGACAACACGCGACCACGAAAAAAGCTGCGAAACGGCAGGGCGACCGCCCCGTCAAGTGGATCGTCGTCACGGGCGGCGTCCTCTCCGGCCTCGGCAAAGGGGTGGCGGCGGCCAGCATCGGCAACCTCCTCGCGCCCAAGTACAAGGTCATCCCCATCAAGTGCGACGGCTACCTCAACGTCGACCCGGGGACGATGAACCCGATCGAGCACGGCGAGGTCTTCGTCCTGGACGACGGCGGCGAGGTCGACATGGACTTCGGCCACTACGAACGCTTCTTGGGGGTCACGTGCAAGTTCGAGTGGAACCTCACCATGGGGAAGGTCTACGAGCGGATCCGCGACGCGGAACGGCGGGGCGATTATCTCGGCAAGACCGTCCAGCTCATCCCGCACGTGACTGATCTGATCAAGGACTGGTGGAAACGGATCGCGAAGGAAGAGGACGCTGACGTCATCCTCCTCGAAGTGGGCGGCACGGTCGGCGACATCGAGAACGAGCTCTACATCGAGGCGGCCAGGCAGATGAAGCGCGACGTGGGCGAGCAGAACATCATGTACGTCCACCTCACCTACGTCCCGGTGCCGGAGCACGTCAACGAGCCGAAATCAAAACCGACCCAGCAGTCCGTCACGCTCTTGCGCGAGCGAGGCATCTTCCCCGATGCGATCCTCGCCAGATGCCACCAGCCCCTCGACGAGCGGCTCAAGGAGAAGATCGCCACGTTCTGCGACGTCACGAAGGAAAGGGTCATCAGCGCCGTAGACGTCGACTCCGTCTACTGCATCCCGATCAAGTTCTCGGAACAGGGCATGACCCGGATCGTGGACGAGGAGCTCCACATCAACCACCTCCAGGAGAACAAGGAATGGCGGACGCTCACGGAACGGATGTCGGCCAAGCACCCGCGCAGCATCACCGTCGCGATCGCGGGCAAGTACACCAAGCTCGAGGACAGCTACGCGAGCGTCATCGAAGCGTTGCGCCATTGCGAAGCGGCGTTCGACGTCAAGATCGACCTGAGATGGATCGAGGTGAGCGACCACCACGACCTCGAACGCGAGATGAAGGGCGTGGACGGCGTCATCGTCCCGGGCGGCTTCGGCAGCAGGGGCGTCGAGGGCAAGATCGACATGGTCCGCTACTGCCGCGAGCACGACGTCCCGTACCTGGGGCTGTGCTACGGCCTCCAGATGGCGGTCATCGAGTTCGCGCGCAACGTCTGCGGCCTCACAGGAGCGAACACGACGGAAGTGGACGAGCAGACGAAATATCCGGTCGTCGACATCCTGCCGGAGCAGAAGAAGATCACGAAGAAAGGCGGGACGATGCGCCTCGGCGCGTACCCCGCGGTCCTGAAGGAAGGGACGACGGTGCACGCGCTGTACGGCGGCGACGAAGCCAGCGAACGCCACAGGCACCGGTACGAAGTCAATCCCGAATACCACAAAATCCTCGAGGAGCATGGCCTCGTCTTCTCCGGCGTGAGCCCGGACGGCACGCTCGTCGAGTTCATCGAGAACCCGAAGCTACGGTACTTCGTCGGGACGCAGGCGCACCCGGAGCTGAAGAGCTCGCTCCTCAAGCCAGCCCCCTTGTTCTACGGCCTCGTCAAGGCGTGCCTCAAGCAGTGAGGTGGAAACGTTCTCATCCCGGAGTGGTCGCTCCTCGAAACGTTTATTAAGAGAAGCGCTTTCGCGCCACTGATGCCTGTACGCATGTTCTTGGAATATGTGGAACCAGAGGTCATCAGGAGATTCCCGCTCTGCGAAGCGGTGAACGACTACCTCAAGGATTTCCGCAACCCTCCCGGATTCGGCCTGGACGAAGAGAGCATAAAGAAGAAGGTGGAACGGGCTGTCGGCGACCACGAGAACCACCCCGGACGGCATTTCTTCGCCTACAACCCGACGGACAAAACGCTCCTGATCCATCATGCCGGAGGGGAAGACGACCTCTCAGTCCTCATGGCGGGCGTGAAGACATCGTCCTCTGTCGACGAGCTCGTCATCCTCGAACGAAAGGGAGATGAGCAGATTACGCTCTTCCGAGGGTTCAACAACGTGGTCGGCAGGATGGAAGAGGCCATGATGGTGATATCGCTCAACGGATGGGGAGCGGGAAAGAGTTTCTCCGGGAACAAGTACGCCAGAGCGCCGACGCAGTGCTACTCCCGTCCGTTGACGCGAGACGTAAAGGCGCTCCACGAGAACATCAAGGCCGTGCTCAGCCAAGGCATCGGTTACCGGCAATAGCGACCATCACCTTTAAAAACACCCCCCTGTTCTCGTCGACCAGTCACATTCCGGAGGGATATTCATGGAGAAGAAAGTGAGCACCGCCACGCAGACGAGCCTCTCGAACGACAAGGGCAGCGCCTCGTTCCCGTGCCCCAAGTGCGGCGCGGTCGAGATCGTCCGCACCAGGGGCGAACGCGCCAACGCGGTGAAGTACACGTGCAGCAAGTGCGGCTTCACCGGCCCGAACTAGGTGTCGATGATGGCGCAGGCGATCGTCACCCTGAAGATCATGCCGGAGAGCCCGGACGTCGACCTGGACGCGGTCCAGAAGACGGCCGAGGAGAAGGTCGACTCCTTCGTCGGCGAGGCCGCAGAGAAGCGGTTCGCGGTCGAACCGGTCGCGTTCGGACTCAAGGCGTTGAAGATCACGTTCGTCATGGACGAGGCGAAGGGCTCCACGGAAGCGCTGGAAGAGGAGATCTCATCCATCGAAGGCGTCAATTCCGTCGACGTCGTTGATGTCCGGAGAGCGGTCGGATAGGCGCGCATCTTTCTTTTCGGATCTCCTTTTTCTTGAGTGACGCAATATTTATAAACCCGGTTCTCCGAGGGAAACACCATGAAGGAAGCCTGGCAAGCGGTCCGCGTCCCGATCTTCGGCCTCATCGGCATCGTCCTCGTGACGCTCATCGCGTTCGCGGTCGTCAAGCCGAGCGCGCTCACGGTGAAACAGCCCGTCTGGTCGATCACGGGCAACGCGATCGTCGACAGCAGCCTCTACGACGGCCACATCACGGCGCAGGCCAGCTGCGCACCGGTGAACGAGCCGGTCTGCGGCACCGACGGCAAGACCTACCTGAACCTCTGCGAGGCGCGGAAGGCGAGCGTCGACATGCGCTACCTGGGCGCGTGCCAGTAACCCTATCGACAACTTCTTAAAGCGCGGACGCGAGACCCCGACGCATGGCTCCTTTCCCGCCGAAACGTCTGACCGCGACGATCCTCGAGACGCTCCGGCTGAGCGACGAAATCTCGTGGTTCCGGCTCGGCCTCAGCCAGCCGATCGGCTTCACGCCCGGCCAGTACGTCTCGCTCCGCTTCCCGGGCGAGCTCCGCTACCACGCGTTCAGCATCGCCTCCAGCGCGGCGAAGAAACAAGAGATCGAGCTCGTCGTGAAGAAGGAGCATGATTTCACGACGCGGATGCTCGCTTCTCCTCCCGGAACGATGTTCGAGCTGCTCGGCCCGATGGGGCGGTTCATGGAGAACCCGGAGGGAGATGTCGTGATGATCGCGGGCGGCGTCGGCGTGACGCCGTTCCTCAGCGCGGTCCGCACGGCACGGGACGGCGAGGACCGACGGAGCCGGTGGTGGCTCTTCTACAGCTGCCGCACCCGGAGCGACATCGTCGCCGAGGAAGAATTGCGGAAGCTCCACGGCCTGAACGATCACATCCACATCGTCTTCACGCTGACGCGCGAGACCCCTGCCAACTGGGACGGCGAGCTCGGCCACGTCGGCAAGGCGATGCTCGAGAAGCATCTCGGCCGGCTCGACGGCAAGACGTTCTACACGTGCGGCCCCGGCAGGCTGATCGGGGCGATGACGACGATGCTCAAGGAGACGGGCGTCCCCGCCGAGCGGATCCTCACCGAGTCGTGGGGATAGCTTCTCTTCGGTTTTTCCTTTGACGTCGCCGCGGCCTGTTGCGAATTCGCTTCGCGGCCTTGCCACCTGCTCGGCGTATCGCACAGGGCATCGCACACAGGGCATCGCGGCAACGGGTCACCCCGAAGGGGCCGGCCCCCGACCCTCTCCGCCGTTGTCTTCGCTACGCCTCGCCCGAGGATAGTAAGACCTCATTCGCAACAGGCCGAAGGGCAACTTATTTAAAGTCCGTCACAGAGGCTCTCTGCAGAGGTGGGCATGTGGCGAAGATCGTCTTCTTCGAGACGCAGGACTGGGAGAAGGAATATCTGGAGAAGAGGCTCGAGGGCGGCGGGCACGAGCTCCGGTTCTACCTCTGCAAGCTCCAGAACGCGAACCCTTCGGAGTTCGCGGACGCGGACGCGATCAGCGTCTTCATCTACTCGCAGGTGAGCCGCGAAACCATCACGAAGCTGCCGAACCTCAAGCTCGTCGCGACCCGCTCGACGGGATTCGACCACATCGACCTGCAGGCATGCAAGGAGCGGGGCGTCCACGTCGCGAACGTGCCGACGTACGGCGAGAACACCGTAGCGGAGCATACGTTCGCCCTCATCCTGAATCTCTCACGCAACGTCCACAAAAGCTACCTCCGCACGCTGCAGAGCAACTTCCGAATCGAAGATTTACGCGGCTTCGACCTGAAGGGGAAGACGCTCGGCGTCATAGGGACCGGCCACATCGGCCAGCACGTCATCAAGATCGCGAAGGGGTTCGGAATGCACGTCCTCGCGTACGACCCATACCCCAACCAGTTCATCGCCGACATCCTCCACTTCAGCTACGCGACGCTCGACGGGATCTACGCGGGGAGCGACATCATCACCCTCCACGTCCCGCTCACCGGGGAGACGCAGCATCTCATCAACGCGGCCGCCATCGAGAAGATGAAGGACGGCGTCATCATCATCAACACCGCCAGAGGGGGCGTCATCGACACGGACGCGCTGTACGACGGGCTCGTCTCCGGGAAGATCAAGGGCGCCGGCCTGGACGTCATCGAGGACGAGAAGCTCGTCATGGAGGAGGCCCAGTTGCGGAAGGCGAGCGAGGAGAAGAAAGGGTGGAAGACGCTCTACGAGGACTTGGCCATCCTCAAGATGCCGAACGTCGTCTTCACGCCGCACAACGCCTTCAACAGCCAAGAGGCCCTGGAACGCATCCTCGACACGACGGCCGAGAACCTGAAGCACTGCGTCATCAGCGGCAAGGAGTGCATCAACCACGTGAAAGCGTAGGATCGTGGAAAATATTTATTAATCCTCACCATGCTCCGAGATCATGATCCTGTCAGGGAGTCCCGGCGCGGGAGGAGTCGCCGAACAGCCTCTTGAAGAGCGCGTCTCGAACGATAAAACCGGCTGGTCGTCTCTCAGAACGCTCGTACCGACAGACCCTGAAGAGATCGAGCGGCTGCTCGAAAGGGTGCTGCTCGTCGAAAACTACGACCGCTTGACGGAGAAGAGCGGACAGCTCTGCGTCGCGCTCAGCGTCAACTACGTGAACCGTACGCCGAGCGTCCGCGAGAAAGACCTTCTCTTCGTCAAACGGCTCACGAAAGTCGGCCATCATATTCTCGAGAAGGGCGGGAATCCGCCCGCCTTCGCGGAGAAGCTCTATCAGTTCAACAAGGAAGGCGTCAGGATCGTCGGGGACTTGCGGCTGATCCCGCTCGAGGAGAGGCGGAGCATCTACTTCGAGAAGAACCTGGTCGTCTTCGAGTCGCACCTCTTGGCGCACGCGGGATATGCGGCACGGGTACGCTACAACCTGGCCCGCCACATCTCCTCCCTGGAGGATTCGTTCAATGCGGACTACGAGGCCGCGAAGATAAGCGCCGGGTCCGAGCCAGATTTCTCCGCCATGACTTCCCTCTTCGCGGCGAAGACCGCCTCTTTGCTCCTCGACCACGCGAGGTTCCACCGCACATCGAAGAAAACGGCGTATTGGGCGAAGAAAGGGATCGAATGCTACAGACGATTCCTCGATTACTGCGAGGCGCATCCCGAACGGCAAAGCCGCGCGATGACGGACGGAGCGAAGAGCAAGCTTATCGATCTCAAGATCAGGTCCGGGGACAGCTATCGGAGAGGATGGAGTCCGAGATGAAGCCGCGGCTCACTGCCGCGTGCCGCACCAGTTGCAGTAGCGCGACCGGGGGTTGAGCTTCGCGTTGCACCGCGGGCAGACGATGTAGTCGTTCGCCCACGCCGGCCGGTCGGCGGGATCCCTGCTGCCCGTCGGTCGTCGCTCTTCGTCAGGGTCTTTCTTCCCGGCGATGAAGGCCATCGCGATCTTGAAGACGCCGATGGCGAGGAGGAAGAGGCCAATCCAGAAGAAGATCGTCAGCGCGGTGCTCGGCTTCCGCGCGGAGATGAACTTCGCGTACGCCGCCATGGCACCGCCGACAACCAGGTATGCCCATCCGGGGATCGCGACCATGCTCCGCCTCTTTTTCCCGATCTCCGCGTTTTTGGTTTAAAAATCTTCTTCAAAAGAACGTTCAAGAGGTCGCCAGTATCGGCCATATTGGTTAATTATTAGTATTGGTTCTCCTTAATAGCCCCCCATGCCGAAGCGCGACCGGAAGCGGGTCGAGGAGCGGTTCGACGAGTTCCTCGACGAGCACTTCGAGGACCCTGAGAGCGACGTCCTCGTCGAGAAACAGGTGAAGGAAGGGAAGAGGAAACAGGCCTGATTCTACAACACTCAGCCCTTCCCCGCTCTCATCGTCGCCTTGGCACGAGACCCGGGCGCGAACATGGACGAGCGTTTTCCGCGAGGCCATAATCGTGAGCGCCCGACGATTTTCTCGACCGGAGGGAGAGCAACTAGGCCGCGACGATGAGAGGGGAAGCCCCGCCCAAGAAAACCTACTCTTCCTCGTCTTCGAGGTGGGTGCCGGGCTCGTAGCAGTCCTTGTCCTCGTCCTGGAACTGGACCGCGTCCTCGAAGTCGTGGAGGCACGTCTCGCTGCAGAACCGCCACGTCCGGCCGTGGATCACGCGCTCGATGACGACCTCGTCTTTCTGGAACGGGGTGCCGCAGTACGCGCAGACGTCGAGGATGTCCTTCGCGAGATGGTCCTTCACGGGGAGGTCGTCGGGCTTCATCTTCACGGTTTCCCGAGCGTCTTCTTCCCGCCCATGTACGGCTGCAGGACCTCAGGGATCATCACCGTGCCGTCCTTCTCCTGGTTGTTCTCTAGGATGGCGACCATGATGCGGCTCGTCGCCAATGCCGTGTTGTTCAAGGTGTGGACCGTGCCGCGCTCGCCGCTCTTCCGGACGAAGCGGATGTCCAGGTCAGTGGCCTGGTACGTCGTGCAGTTCGACAAGGACATGACCTCGCCGTACCCTTCCATCGTCGGACGATAGACTTCGAAGTCGTGCGAGCGCGCCTTCCAGGCGGCGAGGTCGCCGGTGCAGATCTCCACGATCCGGTACGGGAGCTTGAGCCGCTGCAGGATCTCCTCGCCGTTCTTCATCAGCTCGTCGTACGCGTCCCAGCTCTGCTCCGGCAAGCAATAGATGAACTGCTCCACCTTGTTGAACTGGTGCGTGCGCCAGAGTCCTTTCTCGTTGATGCCGTGGCTGCCGATCTCCTGCCGGAAGCACATCGAGTAGCCGGCGTACCGTCTCGGGAGGTCTTCGTCCTTGAAGGTGTCGCCGGCGTGCATGCCGAGGATCGCGTGCTCCGCCGTCCCGATGAGGCAGAGCCCGTTCCCCGCGGACCGATCCGCGTCCTCCGCTCCTTTCACCTCGTAGATCGATTGCTTGATCGCATCGAGGTCCATCGCCGCCTCGAGGACGGGCTGCCGCACCATGAGCGGCGGCTCGATGTAACGGTACCCTTTGTTGACGAGCGTTTCGACGGCGAACCGGACCAGCGCCTGGTTCAGCAGCGCGAGGTCGCCCTTGAGGAAGTAGAACCCGTTGCCCGTCGTCTTCGCGCTGGCCTCGAAGTCCGCCCAGCCGTTCCGCTCGCAGAGCTCGACGTGGTTCCTGACCGGGAACGCGAACTTCCTCGGCTCTCCCCAGCGCTTCACCTCGGGGTTCTCGGAGTCGTCCTTGCCGTATGGTACCGACTCGTGCATGATGTTCGGCAGCTTGCGGAGACGGGGCTTCAGCTCCCTTTCCTCGAGCGCGGCGAGCGTCTCCTCCGCCTTCTTGATCTTTTCCGGGATGGCCTTGACCTGAGCGATGATCGGTTTGATGTCGCCGCCCGCCTTCTTCGTGGCGTTGACCTGCTCGCTCAGCCGATTGCGCTCGCTGCGGAGCCGGTCAACCGCTCCTTTGAGCCGGCGCCACTCCTCGTCATGCATGAGGAACTCGTCCACGGTCTTGAGGAGCGCGTCCTTCTTCTGCCGCGCGACCGTCGCCCGTATCTCGTCCGCGTGCTCCCGCACGAACTTCGCGTCGAACATGGAGAAGGCGGAAGCAGGGGCTCTTTTAAAGGTTGCGCTGAGAATTCTCCCGACGGGAAAAAAGAGGAGGAGAAAGGGATTGGGAGGAGGACAAAAGAATGCGGAGAGAGGATGAAAGACGGGACAGTCCCTTGTCAAGATACTTATGTTTAAAAGGGGGTACATATGGAAGGCTTATAAAAGAAGAAGTAGTACTCACCAGATCTGCTCTTCGGAGGAAGGGGCTGTGGGCGTCCAGTATGGTCTCGGTGTTTCCTCCCGGGCTCTTGTGGTCGAGGAGGAGATCAGGGATCTTCCGACCGACAGGACGATGCCGTTCCCATTAGGATCATTTCTTTCAAAGAAGGCATTCTACCCCGCGACTTCGAGCAGCATCATGAGCGGAGAGTTCCTGCGGGACCTCGACGCATTCTGGGAAGCGAGCGGCGAACCCTGTTTTGCGAAGGAGTACATCCGCTTCGGCCAGCTCCTCTCGTTCGACCTCGATCCTGAGGCGAAAGGGAGGGCGACTGACCTCAACACGCCCATTATCGGGCGATTTCGCGGTCTTATCCCTGTTGAGACGATGGCACGCGAGAGACCCGACCTCTTCAAGAGCCTGAGTGTCGAGGAGCGAGAAAGATTGCTGGAAGCGGCGCCCCTCGCGGCGAACATCGTGCTGCATACGTGGGAGGACTATGCATACGGCATCATCGATCCTCCAGTAGGACGCAGGACTGATCGTGCGATTCTGGACGCCCAGGATGTCTACTGGCTGCTGCAGTTCGTCGCCGAGATGCCGTTCTCCTATCCAGCAAACAGGTTCCTCGTCGAAGAGGGACGTCTGGAAGAATGGCGACGAGCCGGCGCTGAGAAGGTCTGGGACGGGAAAGAACTGAGCGTGACGGGGTATCTGACGCTCTTGTCCACAAACGCGGAAAAGAGCATCGAATATCTCGCGGCGGATGGAAAAGGGTATTCTTTCGCCGAAGTGAGAATGGAAGACGGAAAGATGCTCGTGAAGAGGCTACCTCGCCAGGAAAACGAGATCACGATGTACGATCACACAGGCCTCATTGAGGGGGTCGCTAGCGCGATTCACACAATCGAAAGCGTGCTCTCGACAGATGAACAGGGCTCATTGGGAACATATCGGGAGCGTCTAGAGCGTGAACAAGGGGCACGGTCGGGTGAATTCGAGGCGGAGCTGCGTTCCAGGGATGAAAGAATGCTCGGGCAGGAGATGCTGCTCTTGAAAACGTACCAGCACGCCCTTCCTCAAGGCTCGTGGATCCCCCGCGAGTCTATCGGCGCAGATGGACGAGGAGAAGGACGGGAAGATATCTCGAGCGCCCAACGGGCGGCGGTGTCGGCGACTCTCCTCCTGGATGTTGCGGATTCGCTGAAGATGCGGCCTGAAGAGAAGACCCGATTGGAGTGCATCCGCAGGAACACACTCCGGGCGCTCCTGAACGAGCAGCATTATCTTCACCGACCGGGTCTGCAGAAGAATCTGCTGCCGTTCGGCCTCTTCGGTTACGGCAGGTTCATCACGGGCAATGCCTACGGATCATTCAGCGGCACAATCGCGGACGTATACAAATCATTGAAGAGCAAGCAGCGACCAAGAGCGACGGAAGAAGAAAGAAGAAAAAAGGAACAATCCCCGCGCATCTAGCAGGTCCCCTCTATCTGGCAGAGAGGTGGCGGCTGACAGGAGGGATCCATGGGTGAACAGCCCGCGAGAATCGTGGGCGCGCTCAGCGTCCCGCCAGGAGATGTCGTCGTGGTCGTGCCGTCCGCGGCCACGGTCAACGTCGCTATGGAGACGGCCAGCACCAACAGAATCAAACCGATTGCCAACAGCTTTTTCATGTGCTCACCCCGATATTCATGGGAAGACTGACCAAAAGGTGATTGAAAAAGCGGGCGCAGGGATCGGGATAAAGGAAGAACGCGGGTTATCCTGAAAGGACGATGGAACGGCAACAGCTGATCAGGTACGTCGAGAGGCAGAATCCCGGCCTCTTCCACGAGATCGAGAACGTCTCGCTCGGGAGGGGGACGACGTTGAGCGCGATGAACTTCCAGATGCTCTCCGCGCTCGGCTACGTCTTCACCGGCAATCTCGACCGGGCGGAGCGGAAGGTCCGGGCGGCGATCGAGAGCGAGAGGGGGACGAGGAGGAAGCGGATGATCTTCCCCATAGTCCTCTCCCGCAAGAACGGCGAGAAGGAGGTCTTCATCTTCAACCGCCTCTTCAATCAGCGGTTCAGCGCGCAGACGGGGTTCGACCTCATCGTGAAGCGGTACGCGGACAGCGAACGGGTGCGCTGGATGAACGCCTACTGGGACGCGCTCAACCGAGCGGCGGAGACGGACGCGTCGCTGCCGAAGGGCGAGATCACGGCTCGCACGGAGAAGAGCTTCATCCTCTCGGTCTACTTCGGAGGCGGCAACCTCTGCTACGACCATCTCGCGGAGGAACACGAGCGTTCGCTCGACCGCGAGGTCGCAAGACTCCTCCTGGAGAAGAACAGGGCGCTGATCCCGTTCACGGAAGCGTTCCTGGAGCGTGAAGGGGTCTTATCCTACGATGAGGGATACGGGAAGAAGATGGGGGAGAGCCTCCGTGTTCTCGCGGGGACGGGAGGGAAGAGGGCGGAGCGGAAGGTCGAGCACGCATACGCGGGGGAGAGGGGGCGGTTCGAGCACGGCATCTATGGCGGCGCTGCACGCGTCCCTTTCACCGACCTCAAGACCCCGAACCTCGTCCTGGAGAAGGGCGCCTCCCTCGAGGACGCGGCGAAGGGAAGGGGAGACGTCGAAGTCGTCGACGACGACAAGCTGGACTGCAGGATCGTCCTGGCGCATAACCTCGCCCACATCATCTTCGACCCGGGCCTCAGCCTGGACTTCGAGGAACGCATGGAGCTTCTCGGGGAAGAAGGGCTCCTCGACGACGGGAAGGAGAAAGGCTCATTACTGGCCGTCGGCTACTACCTGACGCGGCAGGCGGCGCTCATGCTGGACGGGCCTGACGCGCAGGTCCCTTCCTGGAAAGAGACCGACCGGCGGCGCTTCGAGGGGTTCTATGAGAGCATGCTTGGTGTCCTCTGCCCGCTCAGCAGGGAATACCGGTGGGCGGATGAGCTCGGCCGGATGCTGCCGGCGAGCGCGCCGCCATGGCGCTCATAGCTGGAGGATCATCACCGCGCCGATGAGGTCGGCGGTCTCCTCGACGGCGTTCTGGATGATGAAGAGGAGCGGGAGCTCGTCCTTGGGCATGGAGCCGGAGGCGTTGTCCATCTCGCCCAGGATTGCGTCGTGGAGCTTGAGGAACGCCTCCGCCTTCTCGAGCGAGAACTCGAAGAAGAGCGTCTCGAAGTCGCGCAGCAGGCGATTGAGGCCGGCGAGGGCGTTCGTCATGGCGGGCGAGCAGGGCTTCCGCCGCGTCGCGAGCCGCTGGTTGAGGTGCTTGTAGGCGTCGCCGATCTTCTCCAACTGTTCGACGACGTGATAGATTGCGGTGTCGCTCCGGTAGGTCGATTGCCCGCCCTTGTTGACCACCCGCCGGCAGAAGTCGGTGAGTTTGTTGATGTTGTCGTCGCGCAGGATCAGCTTCCCGTAGGTCGCGGTGTTGTGCTGCTTCATCGCTTCGAGCGTCTCGTCCGCGGTGGTGAGAAGGAAGTGGAAGACGCGCCGGAAGAGCGTCCGGAACTCCTCGTTCTGCGGCTCGCTCACCTGGCGGATGCGGACCTCGCTCTTCGTCTCCTCGATGATCTCGAAGCCGATGTAGCCGGTGGAGAGGATCGTGTGGATGCGCTCCAGCTCCTCAGGCGAGCCGTACTCGACCACGATCTCGTCGTAGCCGTACTTGTACAGCGCGGCCACCGCCTTCGTGACGAGGCGGAGGAGTCCCTTGACGCTGATCCGTTTCACTTCCGGCTTCCGGCTGGTCGAGGTGGTGATGAGGAGGCCGTTCTGCATCGGTGCGACGGTCAGCTCGTCGCCCTTCTTGACGCCGCGCTCCTGCACCCAGCGGGCGGGCAGGGAGATGGTGAGCGTGCTCGGCCCGTGCTGGACGACGCGTCGTTTCATTGCGTCCCCTCGTTCCGGCGCTCCTGTTCGATGATGGGCTTCTCGAACGCGGAGAGCAAGGCCACCTCCATCTCTTCCGCGAGGCGCGTCCCCGTCGGAGAGAGGACATCCTCCCGCGCGAACTGCTCCCGTATCCGCTTCAGGAGGTCCTCCGGGGGGATTGCGAGGAGCGCGACGTCCTTGCCGAAGCTTATCGGGTTCAGCCGCCAGAGGATGTCGATCTCGCGGAGATGACGCGTGTCCGGATTGGCGAACGGCTTGCCGATATAGGGGTTGTCATGCTCGCCGACCATCGTTGCCACGCGCCTCGTCTCTTCTTCCGAGTAGCCGGCCTTGCGGAGCAGCTCTCCCGCCCTCTGCGCGCCGATACGCATATGCTCGATACGGGATTCTTCCCGGCTGTAGCCGCGTCCCTCATGCTTCTCGGGAGGGATGAGCGCCCAGCCGATGTCGTGCAGCATCACTGCGGGGATGACGAGACGCCGCAGGTCAGGCGGCCATCGTTCGCTGGCGGCGATCTCGAAAGCGTAGCCGAGACACTCTTCGGTGTGGACGAGGTCCCAGGGCCTGCCGTGCGCGAGGAGCGCCGCGGCCTGCTTCCAGAGGGCGGTCTCCTGCGTCGTGAGCCGCGCGGTCGTGGGGAGCATGTCTTACCGGGCCTCGTTGGATGTTTTATACTTTACGAAATAACCAATATATAAACATTTATACATATATGGTTATATATGTACAATATATGTGAATAAATTATATTTCGGGATACATCCTGAAGAAAGATATCCCGCAACAGAAGAACAGGATAAAGAAGAGGTGAAATGATGGGGGCGATCCTCAGTTCGAGAAGATACAACGAAGAAGGAGAGAAGGTCGTCGTCGAACTCCTGGTGAATGACCATGAAGTGAAGCGCCTGAAAGGCGAGATCAACGACGTCCGCATCTTCTCAGAGAACGTGGCTGACGTGCCGAGTAGGGTCTCGCTCCGCGGCAAGAACGAAGCGACGAAATATTTCCTGATCCCCCGCCAGCTCAGGAAGGACCTCGCCATCAAAGGGAAGGTGAGTTGCCAGCGTCTCGACTCGGAGGGAAAGTCGATCTTCATCTACGTGATCGATCCTCTCAGGCAAGGAAGCGGCTCGTTCCTCGGGTCGACGTAGGCGGAAACAGCTTTCCCGCCGAGAGAAAGCACTCCGGAGGAGAAAAAAAGACGCGGGTCAACCATCACGCCCGCACCGCGAATGCGGTGAGAAGAGCAAGGCATTTGTAAGACAGAAATCCCTCTGAACGGGGCGCGTTCGGCACGTATTGCCGCAAGATCCGCGTCCCAGCGGTGCTGCGCTGACGGACAGGGACAGGGCCGCTCTCTTCAGGGGTCGTCTGGGACCGGAGGATAACCACAATACATGGAATTGAAATAAATCCCTGCCGGTGAAAAGATGACGATGAGAGTGGCCAACTCTGCTCTCGACGTACCACAACCGGGACGGGCAGCGAGCCGCGGCGACGTGCCGCGCTCCTGCCCAGTCCATAAATATCCAGAAATCCTCAGCGCCACTTGCCCTTGCGGGCCTTCTTCTCCTTCTTGGCTTTCTTCCATTCCTTCTTCTCGAACCCGAACCTGCCGCGGCCGCCCATCATGCCCCCTTCCTCATCGTCGTCCGCGGACGCGCTTCCGCCCTTCAACTCCTTCAGGTCGATGCTAATGCCGAGCTCTGCCTGGATCTCGCGGATGCGTTCGCCGCCGCGGCCGATGATGCCGGGAAGCACGGACGCCGGGAGTGAGACGACGGCCTTGTTCGCGCTGACCATGTCGACCTCGACCTTGTTCGCGAAGTTCCGGAAATAGTTCTTCACGGATTCCGCCGCGAGCGTCTGCACGGCGGGCTTCCTCTCCTCGCCCGAGACAGGGATGACGACGGTCTCCTCGCCGTAGCTGTAGAGCTCGAACTCGAGCTTCCCCGTCTCGAAGTCGTGGACCTCGACGATGGGACGGGCGAGATCGGCTTCCGTCATGCCGGAAGGCACTTTCACCGTCATCCTGATCGCGTAGACCGCGCCGACAGCCCCGTTCTTGATGAAGATGACCGTGTCGACGACGTGCGGGATGACGCCGAGCTCGATCCGACCGAGACAACGCTGCACCGCGTCGATGGGCTTGGTGGCGTGCATCACGCCGATCATCCCGACGCCGCTCAATCTCATGTCCGCGAAGAGCTTGAAGTCCTCCGTGTTCCGCATCTCGTCGAAGAACGTGTAGTCCGGCCTGCTCAGGAGCAGGATGTCATGGATCTCCTCGGCGGAGCCGTGGCTGATCGCGTACTGGGTGATCGCGGGCGAGAGGATCATGTCCCGCGGCGCTTCCACGGTCTTGATGATCTTCTGCTGCTTCGCGTAGTGCTCGGCAAGCGCTTGGGCGAAGGTTGATTTGCCGTGGCCAGGGGCTCCGGCGATGAGGATGCCTTCCGCCTGCTCGTCGAACCGGAGACGGAGCTTCTCGCTCAGCTCGTAGTCCTCGAGATCGAGCCGCTTCACCGGCCGCACGGCGGTGATCTCGTAGCCGTCCGAGAACGGCGGCCGGGTGATGACGATGCGGTACTTGCCGACCTGGCAGATCGTGCTGCCCGGCCGCTCGATCTCGACGAAGCCGTCCCGCCGCGATTGCGCCACTTCGACGATCTGCTTCGCGTACCGCTCGACCTCTTCCCGCGTCGCGGACTGCTCCCGCACCGTCGCGAACGTCCACTTGCCGGGTGCGCCGCGCTTCGCCATGATGGGGACTTCCTCCTTGATGTGGACGGACATCGTCTCCTTGGTGAAGAAGTCCTCGATCTCCATCCGCGTCTCCTCGCCGCGCTCCTCATAGAGCTGGACCGGGACGCCCTTCGCCTTCGCCACCTGCGCCTGGACCTTGTCCGCGGTGTAGAGCGTCGCGTCCTCCCGCTGCGCGAGGTCACGGATCATCGCGTCGATCGCGCCCTGCTTCGCCTCCTGGACGGC
>DAHXMN010000040.1 GCA_027371725.1 Candidatus Woesearchaeota archaeon
CCGGAACGAGGACGGCCTGCTGCCGCAGATCATCCAGCGCCTCTGGGAGCAGCGCGACCAGGCGAAGAAGCGGAAGGACGCGGTCGCGTCGCAGGCCATCAAGACGCTGATGAACAGCTTCTTCGGCGTGCTCGCCAGCCCGAACTGCCGGTTCTTCTCCCTCGACATGGCGAACGCGATCACGCACTTCGCGCAGCGCTTCATCAAGCTCGCGGCGGAGAAGGTCGAGGAGATGGGGTACGAGGTGATCTACGGCGACACCGACTCGATATTCGTCAAGACGAGCGCCGCGTCCGTCGAGGAGGCGCACGCCGTCTCGGTCCGCATCCAGGACTCGATCAACGCGTTCTACGCCGAGCACGTCGAGAAGGAATACCATCGGACGAACTTCATGGAGCTCGAAGCGGAGAAGGTCTACCGCAAGTTCCTCATGCCCACCGTCCGCGGCTCCGACGTCGGCGCGAAGAAGCGGTACGCCGGCCTCCTCGTCAAGGACGGCGAGGAGGAGATGGATTTCACCGGCCTCGAATTCGTCCGGCGCGACTGGACCGAGGTCTCGAAGAAGTTCCAGCTCGAGCTGCTCGACCGGATCTTCCACGAGCAGGAGGTCACCGAGTACGTCAAGCGGTTCGTGAACGAGGTGAAGGAAGGGAAGCACGACGCGCTCCTCGTCTACCGCAAGTCCATCCGGAAGGATCTCGGCGAGTATACGAAGACGACGCCGCCCCACGTGAAAGCCGCGCGCATCCTGGAGCGGAAGCTCGGCAAGCTCGACACGACGATCATCGACTACGTGATGACGCAGAACGGGCCCGAACCGCTCGGTTACGAGACCGCGCCGATCGACTACGGCCACTACATCGACAAGCAGATCAAGCCGATCGCGGACAGCGTCCTCGGCTTCTACGGCACGAGCTTCGACGACCTCCTCAAGGGGAGCAGCCAGACGACGCTCTTCGGGTACTGAACACCACTCCGCGATAGTCTCTTTCGAAAAGATTAAAAGTTACCCTCCATCCTTCGACGCATGCTCAGAGACATTCTCGAACGCGTCCACTGGCACTTCTTTGATCGTTCTCGAGATGAACGCGCCCTCTGGTCTTTCATCCAGAATATCTACGCCGGCGAATCGCTCACTGAGTCTGACGCGAAGAAGAACGTGGAGGATGGCGTTGTCGAGATATGTTGGGTTGATGGCGGGCATAGGGCGAACGGACTGTTGTTGACGCGTAACGGATATGTCTTGACGGTTGGTCATGCCCTCTTTGAAGATTCCCGTCTGGTCGACAGACGAAAGCTCTTGCTCCGTACAGTTACCGGAGAGTTTTCACTTGAACGAATCTGTGCTTATGGACATGACAGAAATCGCAATGATGTAGGCTTATTCAAAGCAGATATTCCTGAACCTGCTGAGCCGTGCAGATACTCGTTCTATGATTTTGACTTGTCCGGCAAACAACCTCGACATCGGGGATATCGGCGGGAGTTGGTGGTCTTTTCGAGCAGGCGGGAAGGAAAGTATGCCGTCAAAGGCGGGCTTCTTGTTACGCCTCCCTCAACCGATTCTGATGAGCCCTTCCTCTTCTATTGCGAACTCCCCGGCAGGAACGGCGACTCCGGCGGCGTCATCTTGAATGTCGGCGGAGATGTCCTGGGACTCGTGGTTGGCGGGGACCCTCGAGGAGTCGCGCAGGGAATATCGATGTATGGTGCGCTGCACCTCATCGATTTTCATCGACGCAAACCTTTCTCGACGTGTTTCATGCCTGAAGACAGAAACAATAATAAAGCCGCCATGAATCGCTGATGTCTTATGTCTGCAAAGAAAGCATTGCACGATGCTCCGCCGAAGAAGGTGGCTGCGGAGCTCGGCCGGCTGGGCGACGGCTACGCGTGGCTCGAGCGGAAGATGGTCGACTGGGGCGACGGCGTGCCGAAGGAGACCTTCGTACCGGGCCAGCCGGACGGCGCGTTCGTGTTGGGTTTTCTCGATGACGGGAAAATACCTCTTGTCCACCAGTACCGGCTGTTCAACGGCGGCTGGAGCTATGAATTGCCCGGCGGCATCATCGACGAGACGGATTCTCCCGAGGACGCGGCGCTGCGCGAGCTCGAGGAGGAGGCCGGCTACCGCGCCGCGGAGATCGAACCGCTCCTCTCCTACTGGACCAACTCCGGCCTGCGATGCAGATCCTCCCTCTTCGTCGCGCGGAAGCTCGTCAAGACGAAACAGGACCTCGACGACGGCGAGCGGGAGCTGGAGGTCGTCCTCGTGACGCCGACGCATCTCTGGGAGATGGTCATGGACGGCACGATCACGCACGCCGCCACAATCATCGCGACGCTCCTCGCGAAGGAACGCGGCTTCCTGAAGATTGAGAGACGCGGGCTGAAGAAAGCGCACCCGTTCTAGATCAGCATCATGATGCCCTGCTCGACGCGTTTCAGGTAGCCGTCGCTCTCGAGCTCGTCGAGCAGGCGATCGACTTCCTCGTCGGTGAACCCTTCGTTCAGCGCCTCGACCATGATTTGCTCGGTGAGGATCCTGCCTCTCTTGTCCGGGTTGAGGCCCTGGACGAGGCTGATCAGCTTCACTTTGCGGTCCATCTCGTTCTCCTGGCGGAGCCGAGTGGCTGTGAAGCGCTGGACGCGCATCAATTCGTCGAACTCGTCTTCCCGCATCAGCTTCGCCTCGCGTCGGAGCGTGGTCCGTAACCCCCTCACCTCCGTACGGGGAGAGGATATAAAAACGTTTCGTAATTAGTATACTGAAAGCTATATCCGTTACGTCTGAAGCCCTTCTCCGCCCCCCCTTTTCTCCTCTTCCCCGCCGACGATGTTTCATTTTCCTCGACACGCTGCGCAACCATTAAATATCCTCTCGCGTCCACCGGCCGCGGGGGTTCGGCTGTTGGCATTCCATACCGTGACACGGCGCGAGACGGCGGACGCGCGCTTCATCAACTTCATCACGATTACGGAGAACACGCTCTGCCAGCGCCAGATCGAGAAGCGCGGCAGGCTCTGCTTCATGCGCGCGAAGCGGCGCACGTTCGTGTAGATGCCCGATATCTTCTTCCGGCGGGATGCGCCGCGGAGGTCTTGTCCTCAGGCTCCGCTACTCTTCCTTCTCGCGGCCCTTGCTGCGCGCCTTCACTTCTGCGGCGACTTCCTTGACGAACCTGATCCTGTGCTTCGTCGTCTTCACCGCGTTCTTCGCCCCCTCGATGACGGCCTCGTTGAAGACGGCGCCGACGCGCGTGACCGCGTCTTTCGTCCGGTCGCCCATGGCGCGGAAGGCGAGCCCGATCCTCGTGGAGAACGCGGGCGGCCCCTCGCGCTTCAGCTCGAAGTCCGCGCCGCTGAGCTGCTCCTCGCGGTAGTAGTCGATCGTCTTGAGGACTGTCTCGAGCTCCTTGATCGCGCCGTAGAGCTGGTGCTGCTTCGAGATCTCGAGCGAGTCCTTGTTCTTCTGCAGCGTGTCGATGAGGTTGATCCTGCGCTCCTCGAACGTCCGCTGCAGCTTGGTGATGCTCATCGTTCCTTCCTTGCTCCGGTCTTCTTTATAAAAATTTGTCCATTGTTGCGTCGACATCATCCCGTTCGCGTCGCCGGTCCTGCTCGGCGCGCATCTCTCTTTTCCGTCGGGACGGCCATCCCCGTAGGGGGCGACCCCCCGGCCTCTTCGCTGTCTTGGCCGCTACGCCTCGCCCTTAAGGACTGCGACGCTGATGACGTCAACGGTGTTCTTTCATGCCTTCTTCCGCATCTTCGTGACGAAGTACTCGAGGCAGTCCTCGCCGTCGAAGCTCGCCCGCTGGCGGAAGCCCTTCGGCCCGAAGTACATCGTGATGCTCGTCTCCGGGTCGAGCGGCGTGCTGCACACCGGGCAGACGCGGTTCGGGTTCTCGAACGCCGCTATCCGCTCCTCGACGAGCCGGAGCATGTTGCCCTCGGCGATGTCCTGCCGTATCCTGACGAGGTCGTCGTACGGCAGTTCCTTGATGAGCTTCGCGAGCCTGTTCATCCATCCACCCTTGCCTGCTCTTCACCTCTCCGCCGCGCACGCGGCGCCCGCCTCCCTTTTCGACATGACTCTTCCGGCACGACCCCTTGATCGTTCACCTGATGAACTGCCGCAGCGCGCCTTTCCGGTCGATGATGATGTGCGGATGCGCGAGCAGCTTCGTGAAGTACGCGTCGTGGATCGCGAGCCCCTCCTCGAGCTCCTCGGGTGAGTGCGTCCACGAGATGGCGTTCTTCTCCTTCCCGTCCGGCCCCCTGATGCAGATCTTGCTGAACCGCTTTCGCAGGTCGTCGAGCTTCTCCTGCTCCGCCACGACGAGGAGATGGAGCTCTTTCGCGTTCGCGTCGATCACGGCGAGCGAGAGGCATTCCTTCACCAGGTCCTCCTGCTGCCAGAGCAGCTTCTGGAGGAAGTAGTGGTCCTCCTGCCGCTCGTAGAACCAGACGTTCAGCACCGCCGCGTGCAGCTCGTCCATCTTCAGCGTCTTCTTGCCGGCGAACCCTTCCCGGACGGCGGCGACGAACGCGAGCTCCTTCGCGAGGGCGTAGTTCCGTTTCGGCTTCCCCGCTGCGCCTTTCTGCGGCTCTCCCTTCGCCGCGGCGATGAGGCCGTACGCCTCGAGGAGCTTCGCCTGCTGCGAGACGTTCGCGATGCTGGCGCCGGTCTCCTCCGCGATCTCGCTCGCGGCGCGTTCGCCCCGGGAGAGCGATTCGAGGATCGCCCACTTCGTGTTCCCGATGGCCTCCTCGAACTCCATGCCGTGCAGCCCCCTCGATCGCCCGTTCCTTCCTCTCTCTCCCTGCCCTTCGCCTTCTTCTTTCGCGTCCTTCTCCCTTTCTCTCCTGGAGAGTCGGTATATAAACTTTGTGAATGATATTAACTAAGATAGTGTGGAACTAATGAATGATTGTTTTTATTGCTCTCGACTCACTACAACTAATCTCCGACGAGAAAACAGGGTGCTTAAACCAGAACTTTTATAAAGAATCCCTGACCGATACGCAAGCAGGGGGACGGGACAGGCTTTGAAAAAGAGGGCCGGTCCACCGGGTTCATCACATATTCCGGCGTTCCTGAAAGGGGTCTTCCCGCGGGAAGAAGAGGTGAGGACGTGAAGGTGCTGATGCTAGGGTGGGAGTTCCCGCCCTACTTCGCGGGCGGCGTGGGCATCGTCTGCTACGAATTGACGAAGGCCCTCGCGCAGCAAGGCACGAAGGTCACCTACCTCATGCCCTCCGGGCCCCGCGACGTCCACTCGGACTTCGTCGACCTTCTCGTCGCGGACAACTTCATCGCCGACGCCCGCGTCACCATCGCGAGGATCGGCTCGATCATGACGCCGTACGCCAGCCTCGACGAGTACCAGCGCCGCTACAACGCGTTCCTCAAGGGCGACGCGAAGACCGGGTCGCTGTACGGCCACAACCTCCTCGCGGAGATCGAGCGGTTCGCGCAGAAAGCGGCGTTCCTCATCCAGGAGATGGGCGCGGACTTCGACGTCATCCACGCCCACGACTGGACGACGTTCCCCGCGGCGATCGCGCTCAAGCGCCTCACCGGCAAGCCGCTCGTCGTCCACGTCCACATCACCGAGTTCGACAAGACCGGCGGCGAGCACGCCGACCCGCGCGTCTACGCCATCGAGAAGGCGGGCATGGACGCCGCCGACATGGTGATCACGGTGAGCAACCTCGTCAAGAGCAGATGCGTCCACCAGTACTACATCCCGTCGGAGAAGGTCAAGGTGGTGTACAACGCGGTCACGCAGGCGGAGCCGCAGCCCTTCCCCGAGTCGTTCCGGATCAAGGAGCAGGACAAGGTCGTCCTCTTCCTCGGACGGGGAGGGGACTATCCCCTGGCGCTCGAGGGAGCCCTCAAATTCAAGGAGATCACCTACATCCACGCCGAAGGCTATGGCGCCGGCGAAATGAAGCACGGCCCCATCGCGCTCGTGACGCCTGAACTGCCGGTCGTCTGCATTGCCAACCAGGGCGACGTCTACGAGAAGATGATCTCGAACATCCAGGAAATCCGCGCTC
>DAHXMN010000041.1 GCA_027371725.1 Candidatus Woesearchaeota archaeon
CCGCGACAGGAAGATTGAGACGAAGCTCGGCGGTTGGTTCGACGAATGGCGGTACGAAGGTGACAAGAAGGGGACGCTCAAAAGGATCTTTGCCGGACGACCGATCTACCCTGACTTGATTATCTCTCTGAAATGCGGGAACAGCAAGCAGGACCAAGAAATTGTTAAGATTGTTGCCGACATTAAACACATCAAGGATGCGAGAAAAGCCTCGCAACAACTCGCAACGGTTATTGGACAATGCCTCATCTACCGAACAGCATTCAAGAAAAGATACGCGTGCGCCTTCGTCTTTCATCGCGGAATAATCCATGACGAGGGACTGGACGAGACCATCAAAGAAGCCTGGCGCAACAACATCTATGTCATGCTAATCGAGACCGGAAAGCAATGCGAGAGGACTATCCCTCCATCGCCCTGAGCAGCTCTTCCGGGCTCTTCGCCTTGACGATCCGTTCGCGGAGCCGGCTGCCGCCGGGCACGCCCTTGGTGAAGCTCGTCGCGTGGTCCTTCACCTGCGAGAACGGGATGCGGTACTTCTCCGCCAGCCCGTAGTACTCGAGGAACATCGCCCGTTTCTCGTCGAAGAGCGCGGAAGAATCGACGGCGTCGGGCGTCTTCCGTCCGTTGATCTCCTCGAAGATCCGGGGGTTGCCGATCGCGCCGCGCGCGACCATGATGCAGTCGCAGCCGGACTCTTCCTTCTTCCGCCAGAAGTCCTCGGCGGAGAAGACGTCGCCGTTCCCGATGACGGGGATCGAGACGGCCTCCTTCACCCGTCGGACGACGTCCCAGTCCGCCGGGCCGCGGTAGCCCTGCTTCTGCGTCCGGCCGTGGACCGCGACGGCGGCCGCGCCGGCTGCCTCCGCCGCTTTCGCCACCTCGACCGCGTTGAGGTGCTGGTCGTCGATGCCGGCCCGTATCTTGATCGTGACTGGCCGCTTGACAGAAGAGGCGACCTGTTCGACCAGCTTCGCGATCCTGTCCGGCTCGTTGAGGAGCGCGCTCCCCGCGCCGGTCTTGATCACCTTCCACGCAGGGCAGCCGCAGTTCATGTCGATGACGTCGAAACGCTTCTCGACGAGCTTCGCCGCGGCGACGACTTCCGCCGCGTCGGCACCGAACAATTGCACGGCGACGGGCTTCTCGCCCGGGTCGGTGACGAGCATCCCCTCGGTGCGCGCGCTGCTCCGGACGAGCGCGGCCGAGCTGACGAACTCGGTGTACGTCATGCCTGCGCCGTACCGCTTGCAGAGCGCGCGGAACGCGACGTCCGTGACGCCGGCCATCGGCGAGAGGATCGCGGGGCTCTTGAGCTTCGGGAAAGGGTGCATGCCGACGAGAGAACAGGTCGGGGTTAAAAGGGTTTTCCTGCCCTATCGGCGGAAGCCGCAGCGACGGTAGAACTCGGTCAGCCGGAAGCCGGAGCGGGACTTGCCGCCGGAAGGGTCCCTGCGGTCCTTGACGCCTATCGGCCCGAAGAGGTCTTCCCGCTCGGGAAGGAGCATATATTCCAGATGTTGCGCCGGCTCCTGTTGAGGAGGAGGCGGGACAGGCGATCGGGCTAGATACATCCCTGAAGGGGTCTCGACGGCGTCAAGCGGTTGCTGCGCATGGCCCGCGGTCGTCAACGCCAGCACCCCGATGGTCGCGGTCGTCGCGAGGAGTCGTCTCATGAAGAATGGGGGGAACGAGCGGGCGGTTTTTAAGCCTTGCCGCGAAACCCTTTTAAAACAGGTCCGGCTCGTAGCGAGCAATAAGGATAAAGGGCCCGTAGCTCAGCCTGGTTAGAGCGCCGGTCTTATATGACAGCGAGCCGCGCACAGTCCCGCGAGGGGCGGCTCGCCGCTCGAGGAGAGCCGGCGGTCCCGAGTTCAACTCTCGGCGGGCCCATATCAGGGGCGTAAGCCCCCTATGATTCTCCTCTCAAGAGTTGGACGAGGCTTCGAATGCGAGTGAGATTGCCGAGTTCAACTCTCGGCGCCGTCTTAGTTCTCATTATCGTCGGCGCGTCAGGGTCCTGTTCGCGACCCGCGGGTATCTCTCAGGCTCCGGCACCCCGTAAGGGACGACCCCCGCCTACGCACGCCATTCTCTCCGAAGGTCGCTCACCCTTAAGGACGGTGACGCACCTCCTAAGTCACACACAACAAGAAGAGGATGATTGTCTGATAAGAGACCCTTACGCCGCGTCCGCCTGGAAGACGACGGTGCCGTTGCACAGGCCGAACGGGTTCGGCGGCACGTAGAGCTGCCAGTACGTCGTGTTCGTCTGCTGCGTCGCGTTCGCCTGCTTCGCGATGGTGAGGTTGATCCCCTGGAGCGAAGAGGAGAGGGCGAACTTCTGCGCGTACGCCACGCTCGCGTTGATGGTGAACTTCTCGTTCGCGACGGTGATGTTCCCGATCTGGCAGACGAAGGCGAGGCCGTCGCCGCTCGCGTTCCCGTAGCCGAGGACGCTCACGTTGATCGGCACGTTCCCGATGTTCGTCACGTTCGCGGTCTGCTCCGCCGAGGTGTCGCCGACCGACAGGTTGCCGTAATCGATGAGCGGCGTGACGTTCAGCGCCAGGACCGGGCTGAAAGTCGTCGTGTTGAGGTTCGTCGCGTTGTAGCTCATGCTGTCGTTCGCCGAGGCGTTGCACGTCCAGGTGCCGTTGAGCGCGTAGTAGTAGACGGAGAAGTTGCAGGTGAAGTTCTTGTAGTTCCCGGCCTGCGAGACGGCGCCGCAGCTCGCGTTCGAGTAGTGCGTGTTGTTGTCGTCCGCCGCGCCGGACGAGGAGGAGCTGTGGTACAGCGTCGCGTTCGTCACGTTGATGTCCGTGGCGCCGTTGTAGTCCATCACCGTGACGTTGCACTCCACCACTGAGAGGCCGCCCGCGGTGAGGACGACCGGGTCCGGGAGCGTCACCTGCGTGATGATGGGCGCGGCGTTCGTGATGTTGACGCGGGTGTCGACCGACACGTTCCGGTAGTTCGGACCGACCGAATAGCTGTAGGAGAAGAGCGCGTTATAGAGGAGGACGCCGACTCCCAGGAGGGTGAGCGCGAGGAGTGTCCGGCGGCGGACGATTCTCATGCTATATCCCGGCATCATGATCACCCGAAAAGGCGCTCATCCGAGCTCCATGTAGAAGTAGTAGGTGTGCGGCGCGGCCACATGGCTCTCAGCGACGAGCATCTCGAAGTCGTACGTCTGGCCGTTGTAGCCCACCTTGTTGTCGTTGATGATCGCGACGTAGACGAGGTTGCTGCCCGCGTCCTGCATGAGGAACTCCTGATAGTCCGCCGAACTGTTCTTCCCCTGGCTCGCGTTGTTCACGTAGAGCGAGGTCATGTTGCAGCCGTTCAGCAGCGTGCCCGCGACTGTCGTCGCCGTATGGTTGGTACTGTTGAACGTGTTCCCGATGCTGTCCGGATCGCTCCCCGTCATGTTCATCGCGGTCTGCGCCGTGGAGACCGTGCCCGCGGCGGCGCAGGCGACCGTCGAGAAGTCGAGACTGCCGTTCGTGGAGGCGTAGACCTCGCCTGTCGGGGCAACCAGGCCTGACCAGTCGTAGATCGTGTTGTTCGCGGCATCCTGCAAGGTGAGCGTGCCGGTGATGTTTCCCACGTACGCCTTCCAGTGCGGATCCTGCTGGATCGCGTTGAGCAGCAGGGTCGTGATGGTGGAGCGGTTGGTGGTGATGCTGCTGGGCGAGCGCGTCGGGCCGTAGTCCGTGCTGTTGGACGTGAAGGACGCGCCGGTCGGCATCGCCAGCGCCTGCCACGCGAGGAGCGCGGCGAGCGCCAGGAAGAGCGCCACCAGCAGGAATCGGGAATGCCTCATTGATGTCACCAGTCTCCTTGTTCGTGTCTTGGTCTTTGTTCGTGTCTTGGTCTTTGTTCGTGTCTTGGTCTTTGTTCGTGTCTTGGTCTTCTTCTCCGAGCCATGATCGCGAATCGTGCCTGCAAGCCTCCCCGTCAGGGAGGAAGGGGTTTAAGGGAGCCTGAAGGGAAAAGTTGAAGGAAAGCTGTTTCGAAAGAGTTTCGAACGGTCCTCTCCGTCAAGCTTACGCGAGCTCGACGAAGAAGTAATACGGGGTCGTCGCGCTGCCGCCCGTGTGGCCGTTCTGGCCGACGAGGAGCTCGAAGTCCCAGTTGTTCCCGTCGAAGCCGGCCTTGGTGCCGTTCATCAGGGTCGTGTAGATGATGTTGCCGCTGCCGTTCGTGTCGCTCAGGAGCACTTGGTAGAAGTCGCTCGACTGGGCGCCGCTCGATCCGAAGGCGTTCGTCGTCTTGCACGAGTTCGCCGGGATGCCGACGCTGCCGACGTAGAACTGCGGGTTCGCAGTCCCGGTGAAGGTGTTGTTCACCGAGTCCGCGTCGCTCGCGGTCTGGCCGAGGGCGGTCTCCTCCGTGGTGATCGCGGCGGCGGTCGTGCAGTTCACGGTCGTGAAGTCCGGGGCCGCGACCCTCGCCGCGTAGATCTGGCCTTTCGCAGAGGTCACGGACCAGTTGTAGAACGTCTTGTTGTTCGCCGTGTCCAAGGTGATCGCGCCGCTGACGTTACCGTAGTAGCCTTGCCAGCTCTTCGTGATTGCCAAGGCAGTGATATTGATCTGGGTCACGTTTCCCGCCTGCGCGTCCACCGTCAATCCGGGCAGCGTGCTCAGGTTTCGTCGCGAACTGCCGCCGTTGCTGATGCTCACCGGCGCGCTCGGCGCGGCCATGGCCGCCTCGGCAATCAGCAGGGCGCCGACCACCAGGAGCGCTATGAATACTGTCGTTCTTCTTTCCATTTGTACCACCTTCCCATCCATTTTTCTGTCTTCTCCTCGTTCCAGTTCACAAGATCCATGAGGATCTAGCCGGCCGTCACTCCACCATTCTTCTTGGCGGAATCGCCGCCAAAGGAAGGGACGACATTGCCGGGGTCATACAGGGGATAGAGGCGCGCACCCTTCAGAGCGTTGCCCGGATTGTCAGGGTGCGTGAAGACGAACGCGACGTCGCGCGACTCTCCGGAGGGAGCGGCGATGACGAGCGGCTTGAGCCGCTTCGCGAGCGTGCTGTCGCGGGTGAAGAGGCAGAGCGTGAGCGGTGCGGTCTTGGACTCGTCGAACGCAATCGCGTCGAGCGCGTTGAGGTGTTGCTCGATGTGCCAGAACGCCTTCTCGAGGAAGTAGTGGAGTTCCGGCCGCTCGTAGAACCATATCCTGAGGATGACCTTGTTGTACGCGCTCAGCTTGAAGAGCTTCTTCTCGACGAAGTCGTCCGTCGTCGCGATGAGGAAGGAGTGGTTGCCGGCGAGGCTGTAGAGGATGCGCGGCTGCCCCTTGTCCCGGTTCGGGACGCGCTCGCTCCTGACGAGGCCGGCCATCTCCAGGAGCCGCAGCTGCTGGCTCACGTTCGCGACGCTCGTGTTCGACTTGGCCGCGAGCTCGATGGGCGAGAGCGATTTTTCAGAAAGGAGCTTGAGGATCTCCCATTTGCTCGCTGTGAAGAGCGTCTCCTGGTCCATCTGTCGTCACTGCCTGCGTCGTCGCTGTCGTCGTTCCGGCCGCAGTCACGGCCGGGCGTCACCGACGAGGATTCGAGCCCTCATCAGTATACGCTTTTGTATCTTGGAATATTTTTAGATGTACTCATATATAAACCTTTCGGTGAATCAAGAACTACTGTAATAACTTAATCAATGAATTTGATGAATTAATGAATCGTCCTCGTCAGCAAAAGAGTGGATTCAAGCAAAGAAAGTATTTAGGGAAAGACACGAACAAGGAGACTGGTGACATCAATGAGGCATTCCCGATTCCTGCTGGTGGCGCTCTTCCTGGC
>DAHXMN010000042.1 GCA_027371725.1 Candidatus Woesearchaeota archaeon
GTGGCCGTAGATGCTCGGCGCCAGGCTCTCGGTCAGCTTGGCGAAGACGGCCGGGTCCTTCGCGAGCGCGAGGATATTCTCCTCTTCCTCGTCGCTGATCTCGATCTGGGTGTAGTCCTCCTGCATCGGCTCGACGTAGTTCGCCTCGACCATGAGGTCGAACCGGATGGACTGTCCGCCCTGGGCGAGGACGATCGGCACCTCCTTGACGACGCCGGTCAGGCGGATCTTCGCGCCGGGGTTGGTCTGCTTCTCCGTCATCGGGCTGACGAGGTCGTTCTTGAGGAAGATGTTGAGGCGCTTCGGCTGCTCGCCGCCCTCCAGGTCTTCCGGGCTCTCCTCGAGGACGATCTTCTGCGCGTCGACGAGCGTCTTCTCGAGCAGCCGGAATTTCCCTTTCCGGCCGCAGCCGCACCTGCTCGGTTCCTTGAATTTCTCGTCGAGCTGGAGCACGGGGATGATGTTGCCGCAGCTCGGGCATTCGAACCGCGCGTTGGTGACTTGCGGCCGGACGTCGCTCTTCTGGCGGACGATGCCTTCGAGCTGGAGGAACTTCTCGAGATGTTTGGCGCGGATGTCGCGGACCATGAACCGCTGCAGCTCCGGCAGCTCTTTGAACCGGATGTAGAAGTCGCCCTCGAGCTTGAGGTCGAATCCCTTGAGGCTGAGTTCGGCGGCCTTGACCACCTCGTCCGGCTCCTCGAGGAGCAGGGACGCGAGATCCGGATTGAACCGCGCGAGCTTCGGGAACTCGACGACGAGGAACTGCCGTCCGGTCCGGACGTGCTCGAGGAGCTCGTCGTAGTACTCCTGCTCGAAGAAGTCCTGGAAGCCCTTGATCTGGTCCGCGAGTTCCATCGATTACACCGAGCAAGCGTCGGGTGTCGTGACGCCTCGGAGCAGGACCAGATTTCGCGCCGATTCATGCAGGCGCGAAATCGCGATACGCCGCGAGGGACGAGCGGCAATGCTCCGCGTCACGACCCGTCGCCGAGAGGTAGTCTGCGGTCGTTTAAAAGGAATATGGTCCTGGAACCGGTAGACCCCCATCTTTTCCGGTGGAACTCCGACGAGAGCGGAACGCTTCCACCGTCTCAGAACAGAATGAGGGGGACGGAGCAATCAGTCGTCGTTCAGTATATCGGGGTCGGGCGTCATGATGTAGATGCCTGCGCACTTGTCGGCGATCTCGCTGCAAAACGTCGCCGCTTCAGGGTATCTGCCGCCCCCGTAATTCTTCATCGCCTTCGCCGCGGCCTCGGCGCGATCCATATATGCTCTCGCCCGCGGAAGGTCCCCTTCGTTCTCGAACGGGAAGAGCCCGAGCCTCCGCTGCAGGAACAGGAATCCTTCGACACCCGCCAGCCGTATAGCCGGCATCTCTCCAGAAAACTTCGGATTTTGCAGGTCGGTCCAGCATTTGACGACGTTGTCGAGAAATAGTCCCGCCTCGCGGGCGGATTCGACGTACAGCGGATCAGGGTGGCCTCTGAGCGCCAATGATGCGTTCCCCATCAGGAAAGCGTAATGCGCAAAAAGGGCGCCTTCTCGGTCCGCCTCGAGTCCCGAACCCATTCCTCACGTTAACGTGAGTACGTATTAATGTTTTTCTTTTTTCGAGGCTAGAAGAAGAACGGGAAAAAAGGATTTCGAGAAAAAATGTTCTACATGACCTTCTTGAGCACTTCGATGAGCTTGTCGACGGCAGCATTGACCTCGGCCTCGCTCTTCGTGCCCGTGCAGACGATCTTGCCGTTGCTGAACAGCAGGAACGTCGCCTTCGCTTCCATGAGCTTGTAGACGAGGCCGGGGAACTGCTCCGGCTCGTACTCCGTGTTGTCGAGCTTCATCGCCAGCTTGTTCAGGTTGAGGTCCATCCCGATCGAGCCGGAAGCGACGATGTTCTGCACCGTGATCTTCGGCTTCACCGTGATCTCGACGTTGATCTTCTTCAGGCTCTGGATGATTTGCTGGATGCTTTCCTCGACCTTGTCGAGCGACTTCGCGCCGGTGCACACGACTTTGCCCGAGGAGAATATCAGCGCGCTCGTCTTCGGGTCCTTGATGCGGATGACGAGGCCGGGGAACTGCTCGGGATTGTATTCGGTGTTGGACAGCACCGCCGCCATCTTCTCGAGCGGGATGTCGTGCTCGAGGCTGGTGGAGACGACGATGTTCACGACCCTGATCGATCGCTCGCCGGTCACGCGCTCTTCCTTCGGCTTCTCCTTGGTGCTGGCCATGTGCGAAACCCCCTCGCATGGTCGGAGTCCCGACCCTTTTAAAAGGGAAGGGAACGCTCATTTATAAATGCTTTTATTTACCTTTTCCCTAACCTCGAATGTCTCTCTGGGTTTTTTCTGAACCTTTGTTTCGTCTGGAAACGCCCATCTTCACTCATTACACCCTCCAGGATCATAATTTGTTATTTCGCCGCGGTTCTAACCCCCCTTTATTTCAGATGGAACTTTTCCTGGCGCCTTCTGACGGAGGACAAACTATTTTTCCATACTGAACATATCTCCGAACGGGCCTCCAGCACCGTCAGGCAAAAAACAGAGAAAACAAAAAACAGAGAAAAGGGAAGAAGGGTCAGGCCCGTGCGAGCAGCCGCACCGGTCGGAGCATCGCAGGCTCGGGCACGCCGCCGAGGAAGAGGGTCTCGAACTCCGGCGCGTGGAACGGGAGCGAACGCGTCACCCAACTGAAGACCGACTCCGCATAGCAGCGCCCGCAGACCCGCATCGGGCCGCGGCACTTGATGCAATTCTCGTCGCCGTCCCCGAGGACGTCGTCCGTCAGGTCCTCCAGCTGGAGGAGGAGCTCCGGCCTCTCCGGCACCCGCTCCTGCAGCCAGGCGGCCATCTCGCGTCCGAGGCACGCGCCGCAGAGCGGCTGCGTGATGGTCTCTCCGCACGTTTCGCACGCTGGCATGTCGTTCCACCTCGTTGCTGCACGCTCCCGTCGAGGCCGTCTTGCAAGAATCCGTGAACCATGCAATCCGACGCCCGCGCGGGAGTCTCATGCACGATTCATGGCGCAGAAGCTATCCTGGAGCTTGATCGTCCAGCTATAGCTCGGCCGCGCCATGCCCCCACCCGCGAGCTCGTCGGTATATAAATCTATTGGCAGGAAAAACGAAAAAAAGGATCACGATGACCGCTCCCGTTCCTGCGGCATCGTCGCGGCCCGGTTGTTCTCCCTCCGGTCCGAGATGTTGTCGGCGGCTCGCGAGCATGGCTCGCTCTTGCTCGCCATGCTCGCGCCCGGGTCTTGTGTCAAGGCGACGGTGCCGCCGCCTCTGACGTCGATATCGCCGTCGTCCCCATTCCTCTTTCCCCTTTCGGCAAATCTTTAATAGCCCTCTTTCTTTCCTCCGCCGCATGGTCACCGTCTTCATCGAACGTGAGAAACGGACAGTGGAACGGGAGTTCAGCGGCCGGATCCGCGACCTCCTCGCCCAGCTCAAGGTCAACCCCGAAACGGTCGTCGTCGTGAAGAACGGCGCGGTCGTCTCCGAGGACGAGCGCTGCTCCGCCGAGGACGAGCTGAAGCTCCTCAGCGTCATCAGCGGCGGCTGAATCGCCTCTCATCGCGCGCTCCGTCCCGTCAACGGAAACCGTGTCGATGAAAACAGCAATTTATTTAAAGCGCGTTGACGGGGGACGGACCATATCTGCGAGGTGGGTCCATGAATCGCAAGCTCGGCACGACACTCTTAGCCTTCTCAGCACTCTTCTTCATCCTCTCCGTCACGGCCGTGTTCGCCGGCAGCTGCGCCGACGGCTCCCTCATGCGGAACGTCTGCGACGACGGCTACGCCGGCCGCGCGTCGTCGGCGACAGCGGACCTCGCCGCATATTACCCGTCCGTCATCCCTCCCGGCCAGTCGGACGACCGTCGCTTCCCCGCGGCGCTCGCGGCGTTCGCAGCGGGCGATGACGCCGCTGGCAACCAGTACCTCGCGGAGCAGCTCGGCGCCGGCCAGATAACGGGGAAGGACGCGGTCTACCTCGCCTGGATCAAGGTGGCGTACGGCGGCAAGCTCACCGACGCCACGGCGGTCGACGCCGCGATCGCGGGTTTCCACCCGAGCAGCGCCTCGGAGTCGGACCTCTTCCTCCAGCTCGTCGCGCAATATCTCAGCAGCGGCGCGGACAACGGCCTCGCCCAGATGCTGAGCGCCAAGGGCGGCCAGGGCTGGTCATCGGAAGCGAGCCCCGAAGCGCTCGCCGACGTCGTCATCGGCCTCTCCGCGCTGCTCGCGCAGGCGAACGATACCCACGTCCGGACGCTCGCAGAGATGAACCTCGACATCATCTTCGCGCGGTTCGCCGCGCTCGACGCGGGCGGCGCGTTCGGCGGCGTCCGGGTGGGCGACGCGTACGCCTCCTCCTTCCTCGACCCGACCGCCAGCCCATGGTACGGGTGGAGCGCCCTCCTCTTCGGCACGCCCGCCGACGGCACCTACTTGATGGAGCCCGGCCTCGTCCTCTCCGGCTACTGCGCGAACGACGCGGTCCGCGCAGTCTATGCCGAGCAGTCGAACGGCGAACAGGTGAAGGAGACGTTCAACGGCGCCCCCGGCAGCGCCTACGCCTCCTCCGACGCGGGCGGCGTCTTCGGCGGCAGCGTCGACCTGACGGCGAACGGTGCCCTTTCCTCTTCCTCCGGCTACGTGACGCGCGCGGGCGTCCGGTTCGGCGACGACCCGCTCAGCTACATCCTCCTCAGCACGGCGACGAGCGACGCGTATGACGGCCGCCAGGACAACGGCGACGTGGTCACGGCCGACGGCCTCGCCATCGGTAAGCTCGGCGGCTCGACGTGCGACGAGCCCCATGTCGTGATCGGCCGCGGCGTCGCGTACAACACGACGGGCAGCGTCACCGTGATGAGCCACGGCAACCAGTACTACGCGTTCCGCTTCCTCGGCAAACAGTATGTGGTGCCGCTCCAGGACCGGTATGCGCCGCTCTCCGGCAGCATCCCTGTGCTCGACGCGGACGGCGGTAAGGGCCAGGTCATCATCCCCGCGAACCCGACGTACGGCGGCGCTTTCGCCCTCGAGAAGATCCCGCAGTCATTCGTCGACCAGGTGACCGCCCAGAGCAGCACGGGCGACATCAATCTCGACCTGGCGCGCGCCGTCACCGCGAACACGACCTTCACGTTCGCTGCGTCCGGCAAGCTCAACTACACGACGCGGCTCTCCGGCACGCCGGTCACGTACCTCTACCAGCCAGGCCAGACGCTCCTCAAGGGCAACAACCCCGTCATCTTCAGCGGCTTCTTGCCGCGCAATGTCCAGGGGAGCGGCGGCGCGCTCATCTCCGGGTCGAACTCCGTCTGGAAGGTGACCGGCCAGCTCCCCGCGAGCGACGGCCTCGTCACGGACGAGACGCTCACGCTCAATTTCCTCGCAGGCACGAAGAGCGCGACCAACGGCAGCTATGCCTGCGCCGGCAACGCCACGACCGCGAACGGCAGCACGTTCACCATTCCTGACGGCTCCCGCCTCGCCTTCCTCGCCGCCTCGCTGACGCAAGGCCAGGACGGCTACTCCCTCGACTGCGGCGCCGCCATAGGCCATTGCCATATGAAAGCCGATGGGAAAGTAGCTCTGCCCCTCCGGACGCGCGAACATCAGATCGAGACCGTTGGCCCGGCCGGTGGTCGACAGCATGAAGCCTCTGTC
>DAHXMN010000043.1 GCA_027371725.1 Candidatus Woesearchaeota archaeon
CGGATCTCGCCGAACCGCGATCCGCTAAGAGATGCGCAGACGGCGATCGACAAGCTCGGAGAGCTGAAATACGCGCTCACCATGAGCCGCCTCAAGGGGACGGAGTTCCCCGCAGCCTATAAGCAGAAGAAAGTCGCGGAGATACTCGCGCTCAGCGGGCTGGACAGCGTCGATCTCGAGAAACCGTTGGCGAACCTGACGGCAGCCGTCATCGCGAAAGCGTTCAGCATAGACTACATCTTCTTCAGCCCGAGCGGAGAGACGGGCGACTGGAACGCCGGCAGCGGAACGGATGACGCAGAAGGAATGACCGGGATCCACCTGACAAAGCTCCATATCGCCGCCCATTACCAGGAAGAACCGCTCAAGATAGTCAAGGCGCAGGACGGCAACATCTACTTCCTCATCAAGACGAAGGTGACCGGCGAACAGAAGGACGTCGAAGGCCACGGCGTCGTCCGCGCACCGCCTCACATCGCCCGCATCATCGAGAAGCAGAAGAGCGTCGAGAACAAGCCGACGCTGGGAGAGCTCGAGATGTACGAGAAGTTCACCGACGCACTCACAGGCATATTCTCGAGCGTCGACCAGACGACGGTCTGGGAGAAAGAACTGGAGGGACCGGCAGGCATGTACCTCTCGAAGAGGAGCAGAACGGTTCCCGGCCTGGAAGACGGCGGACTGGAAGAGAAAGTCGCAGCATCCGAGGAGGGACGGACGCAGAGCGAGAAGCGCGAGCTCGGCAGGCTGATCGGGCTGATGAAGGAACAGCTCGGCTTCGAGAAGATCCTGGACGAGGAATACTTCTTCGATTTCGCGGGCATCCGGATGAAAGCGAAGGGAAGGAGCGTCTACGGCCTGCTGGAGAGATCGCTCGCCGAAGTCTCCACGGACGACCTCAACAGGGAGTCGGAGACGGATATCGCCCCTGCCGACCTCGCATACCTCGCCGATCTCTTCATGCTCGGCATCGTGCACGCGGAGAAGAGAGGGTACAACACGCTCACCATCAAGAACCTGAGCAGCCACGCGAACCTCGTTCCGGCGTACGCGTTCCCGGCGACGAAGACGGTCTCCGACGAGACGAAGCGCCTGCTCGTGAGCACGAAGAAGGAGATGGACCTCTTCTTCCGCATCCTCGACGACGCGAACGACGAGCCGGGCACGGGAGAGAGCGAGGCGATGGGGAGCGTCATCCGCACCTACGCGGACATGTTCGAGGGGCTCTGCGCCTATGCGCTCGTCAAGAGCACCATCGACAACGACCAGAACGGCCGGCGCAGGAGAATCCTCCAGGACGAGAACACCTTCAAGGCGTTCGAGAACAACCTGGTCCCCGCAATTATGCCCGACGGGAAGAGCAAAGTATGGATCGACCAGTCGTACAACACCGCGCTCAGCCGCGCCATGGGCTCGGAACGGGTCGAGAGCTTCCTCGCCGAGATCCGCGCGCTCAGGAACGCCTACTCGAAAGAGTAGGCCGCCATCGCTTCTCGCTTCTCCTTGGGAAATGGCGTGAAAGAGAAAAGAATCGAAGCCGCCCTCTAACGGTACGACTTCTGCGTCTTGCTGCGCGCCTGACCATGGCTGTTCGGCTTGGCAGACTCCTTGCGGCGCACGTCGGCGACAAGGAGCTGACGGTCATACTCGAGGTATGTCTGCCGCAGCCCGGATTCCATCTGCGCGAACGCCCTGGCGATGCCGAGCCTGACCGCGTCGGCCTGACCGCTGACGCCGCCGCCGCTCACGCGGACGAGGACGTCCACCTTGGACGCCGCTTCCCCGGCCAGCTTGACCGGCTCGATGATGCGCTGCCGCGTCATCGCGCTGCCGTAGTGGGCGAGGAGCAGGTTGTTGATCTTGATCTTCCCGGTGCCGCCACGCTTGAGCGTGACGCGGGCGATGGCACGCTTCCGCTTGCCGCTCTCGTGGACGGCGTCGTTCTTCTTGGGAGCCTTAGTCATAGTGCTTGCCTCCGAGCTCCTCGCAGATGCGGCCGACCGTGACGCGCTTCATGTTGGGCAGCTTGGACGCGTCCGCGCCCGGTGCCCTGACCGTCTTCTGGCCCTGCAGGTCGACGGGCGTGCCGATGTAGCAGCGGACGCGCGCGAACGCCGTCCTGCCACGGGGGAACTTGTGCGGGAGCATGCCCCTGATGACGCGACGGACGTGCCGATCAGGCATGCGGAAGTGGAAGGGGCCCTTGCGCGGCACGCCCATCCGATGCTCGCGCTTCGCCTCCTCCACGGTGGTGTTCGGCGTGCCGCTCACGACCGCATGCTCGGCGTTGACGACGCGGACGGTATCGCCCATGAGGGCGCGCTTCGCCGCGTAGGCCGCGAGCCGGCCGAGGATCGCGTTGTCCGCATCGATGATGATGGTCGCCATGGTGATTACCCGATGATCCTGACGTTCTTGCCGTCAGCATGCTTCTTCAAGAGCTCTTCGATGGTGAGCGGAGTGGAGCCGCTCGCCGCCACCTTCTGCCGGGCCTCGCCGCTGTAGAACGCCGCGGCCACAGTGAGCTTCTTGGTGAGAATGCCGTCGCCGAGGAGCTTGCCCGGGACGAGAATGATCTCGCCGTCCTTCGCGTGCTGCTCGAGCTTCCAGAGGTTGACGACGCGGCGCTGCCGGGTCGGCTTCTCGAGATCGGCGGCGACGCGCTTCCAGAGCGGCCGCTGCTGCTCGATGGCGAGCCGCTTGAGGGCCGTAATCGTCGTTGACAGCTGTTCGTTCTTCATTGTCTCTTCCTTTGCTTTTGGGCGTCTTGCCCGAATGAGGGCTGCCCTCGCGCCTTTCGGACGCTCAGGGCCCCTCCTCGTTCCGATGAGGGGGACGGGGTTCGAACCCGCGCAAGCACTAAGCTACTAGGCCCTCAACCTAGCCCGGTTGACCACTGCGGCACCCCCTCAGAGCGCCTTGGCGAGCTTCTCGAGCTCCTTGAGGTACACTTGCATGCGGCTCAGGCCCGCATCGATGATCTCCTGCGGCGCGAGCTGTCCCCAGCTCTCGACGACGAAGACGAACTCGTCGTCGGAATACGCCGCCGCGATATCCTTGCTGACATCGGTATAGGCATCTGCCGAGGGCGCGAGGAGCAGCTTCTTCTCGTCCACGACGAGCTTGCCGCCCTTCTCGGTGACCGCGTCGAGGGCGGTCTCCTTGAGGACGTCCCCGACCGCCTTCGCATCGATCTCCTTGGTGAACGTGAGGGTGGGCTTCTGCCGGTAATAGACCAGGCCCGGGCTCCATTTCGCATGCTCCTTGCCCAGCCCCAGCTGGGCGGTCGCGACGAGCTCAATCTCCTGGCCCCCGAGGAGCTTCGTGATCGGCATGTCGGGGTAGACCGGTTTGACCTTAGGGTCCTTGGACTTGAAGTCCTTGGCGTACACGACGCACGGCCCTTTCGCCACGAGGGTGAGCTGGACCTGGCACTTCGCGCACCCGGCGCCCTTGCACGAGCACTCCGCGGGCAGCGTGTAGGACTCGAGGTCCGTGGTGAGGGGGATGAGGCCGAGGCGCAAGGCGAGCATCTCGTCGTAGAGGATGCCGTTGTTCTTCTTGAACTCGACGTCCTCGATCGCCATGACGGGCACCTCGTTCATCATGAGCCGACGAAGGGTGTTCGCCTGACTGAACGTGATGCCTTCCAGGAGGAGGACGAGATCGTTCCCCTTGCCCGCGATCTTCGACGCTTTCATGAGTATGCCTCTAATGAGTGAGCCTCTACACGCGGCGTCCGCGCTTGCCGCCCTTCTTCTTACAACCGCCGTGCTGCACCGGCGTGACGTCCTCGATCAACCCTATCCGGAGGCCGCGCCTCGAGAGCGCGCGCACGGCCGCCTGCGCGCCCGGACCCGGGTGCATCGGCCCGTTGTGGCCGCCCGGCGCGCGGATCTTGACGTGGAGCGCCTGGACGCCCTTGTCCCGGCAGATCTCCGCGACCTTCGCCGCGGCGGACATCGCCGTCGTGGGACTGGATTCGAGCCGGTCGCTCTTCACCATCTGGCCACCGCTGACGAGCGCGATGGTCTCGCTGCCCGTGACGTCCGTGACGTGGATGATCGTGTTGTTGTAGCTGGCGAGGATGTGCGCGATGCCCCAGCGGATGGAGCGGTCGGTCGGGGGCGCGTCGAACTCGCGGCGCGGCCGGCGCGGGGGCCTGGCTTCTCTCTCTTCCCTCATCACGCATCCTCCTCCTTCCCTTCCTTGGGGGCGTCCTTCCCGGCCTTGTGCTCCGCCTTCTTCTTCTCGCCGGCGAGCACTTCAGCCTCCTCAATCGACTTCTCGTCGAAGGCGAGGACCTCTTCCGCGTCAGTCTTCTCCGCCTTCCTCTTCTCGCCTTTCGCCTGCTTGGCGGCGAGCTCTTCCTCGCTCAGCCGTTCAGGGTGCTGCTCGTTGAAGAAGCCGCTGCTCGGCGCGAAGCCGATGAGCTGCTCCTCGTCCACGTTGACGAGGTAGCCCGGGCTCGTGATCATCTTCTCGCCGATGACGACGTGGCGGTGGGTGACCATCTGGCGCGCCTGCTTCGCCGTCAGGGCGAGGTGGCGCTTGACGAGGAGGGTGTCCAGTCTCCGGTCGAGGACGTCCTTGATGGCTAGGCCGAGGATCTCGTCGAAACCCGCGCCCTGCTTGAGGAGGCCGAGGCGGGCTGCGCGGCCGAACATCTGCTCGCGCTCGCGGTCCGCCTGCGTCCCCTGCTGGGCGAGCAGATGCTTGGCGCGGTCCTTGAACCGGGTGACCGTGCTGTTCATCTTCCAGACCTCCTTCTTGTTGCGGAGGCCGTACTCCTTCAGGAGGCCGCGCTCTTCCTCGATGCGGCTGCCGACCCACGGGTGCATCGGGGTCTCGTACTTCTTCCTGATCTTCTTGATGTCACCCATATGATCACTTCCTGATGACGTTCACCTTATTCTTCAAGGTGACCTTCCCCTTGTTCAGGCGGAAGTTGGACTTGGTGCGCTGGCCGCGCACGGTGAGCTTGAGCGGGTACCGGACGCCCTTGTAGGAGCGCATCCGCATCTCGCGCTTCTGGTCCTGCTCGAGCGTGTACCCGATGTCGCCGAGCATGAGGTGCTTGTCCGCGCCCGTCTCCGGGTCCTTGCGCCGGTTCAGCATCCACGTCGGGATGCCGTGCTGCTCGGGGTGGAGCACCACTTCGGTGAGGCGTTTCTCTTCCGCGTCGGTCATGACGCCCGCCTGCTTGTCCCGGCTGATGCCGGCGGCGTGACAGATGGCGTGGGCGAAGTTGTAGCTGACGCCCTTGATGCGCTGGAGCGCGATGACGAGCTTCTTCTCGCCCTTGAGGTCCGTGTTCGCGATGCGGACGATGTGCTTGAACTCAGCCATTTTCGAGTTTCCTCTGTGACCGGGCGGAGCGCGCGGAGAAAAGCAACCGTCCCCGTCGGAAACGGTCATCGCCCTCCACGCTCTTCACTCGGGCAATACACACGGCGAACGGCGAGGGGTTTATAAAGGTTGCTATTCAAAAAAATTGTGCAATTCACTCTGAACTTG
>DAHXMN010000044.1 GCA_027371725.1 Candidatus Woesearchaeota archaeon
GGCGACGCTGCGCAAGCTCACGGGAGCGGCGGCGGTCGACGAGAAGGTGATCAACGAGCTCGTCAAGGACATCCAACGCTCGCTTTTGCAGGCGGATGTCAACGTCAAGCTCGTCCTGGACGTGACGAAGCGGATCAAGGAACGCGCCCTCACGGAACGCGCGCCGTCCGTCCTCCAGAAGAAGGAGTTCATCGTCAACATCGTCTACGAGGAGCTCGTCCGCTTCCTGGGAGGGGAGAAGGCGGGCCTCTCCGTCGAGGGGAAGAAGCCCTTCACGCTGATGCTCGTCGGCCTCTTCGGCAACGGCAAGACCACGACCGCCGGGAAACTGGGCCTTTACTTCAAGAAGCGCGGCCTCCGTGTCGCGCTGGTCCAGACCGACACTTGGCGGCCGGCCGCGTACGACCAGCTCGTGCAGCTCGGGAAACAGGCCGAGTTGCCGGCCTACGGGGTCAAGGGGGAGAAGCGCCCTGAGAAGATATGGACGAAGGTCTTGCCGGAGCTGAAGAACTACGACCTCGTCATCGTCGACACCGCCGGCAGGGACGCTTTGTCGGACGACCTCATCGACGAGCTGAACGGGATTAACACCCTGGTGAAGCCGGATGCTGCGCTCCTCGTCATGGCCGCGGACGTGGGCCAGGCGGCGGAGAAGCAGGCGCGGGCGTTCCACGACACGGTCAAGGTCGGCGGCGTCATCATCACGAAACTGGACGGCACGGCGAAGGGCGGCGGCGCGCTCACCGCGTGCGCGGTCACCGAAGCGCCCGTGCGTTTCATCGGCACCGGCGAGAAGATCGAGGAGCTCGAGGAGTTCCGGCCGCAGGGCTTCGTCGGTCGCTTATTGGGCATGGGCGATCTCGAAGCGCTGCTCGAGAAGGCGCGCGACGCCATCGACGAGGAGTCCGCCGAGGACCTCGGCAAGAAGTTCCTGAAAGGCGAGTTCAACCTCCTCGACCTGTACGCGCAGATGCAAGCGATGCGGAAGATGGGGCCGCTGAACAAGGTGATGAAGCTCCTCCCGGGCATGGGCGGCATGGACATCCCGAAGGAGATGCTCGACGGCCAGGAAGAGAAATTGACTGTGTGGCGGCACGTCATGGACTCGATGACGAAAGCGGAGCTGGAAGACCCTGAGATCATCACGGGTACGCGGCTCGAGCGGATCGCGCACGGCTCCGGCTGCTCGATCGGCGACGTCCGTTCGCTCCTCAAGCAGTACAAGCAGTCGAAGAAGCTCGTCAAGGTCTTCAAGGGCGCGCAGTCCGAGAAGGACATGCAGAAGATGATGCAGAAGATCCAGAAGGGCGGCGTCCCCGGCATGAAGCGGAAGATGAAGTTCTGAGTCGTTGTCTTCATCGCCGCGGCCTCGTCGTTCTCATCACTCGTCGCGCTCATCGTCGCGGCGAGAGGATCGCAGCGTTCCCGCATGACGCGACCGACTTTCAACGCCACCGCTTCCGTTCCCGCTTCCCCGCCAAGGCGATGATGAGCGCATTCTCAAGAATGGTCTTGAGGAAGAGAAAAAGGGGGCTTCGGCGTGGACGCTCGAAGGGTGGTGAGGTGGTAGAAGAGCGTGATCGTCAAGATCATGCACCAGCTCGAAACCCCCTATACCCTTGTAAAACACTCCAGATATATAAAGCTTTCGTTTTGAAACCACTATAAAGTAATAAAAAATATCTGTCCGTCGTCTTTCCCTTCCGGAAAAACCGCCTCCTGTCCATAACCTTTTTGAATCGGACCGTTCAGACATGCGGCTCGTGGTCAAGGCGGTCATCTTCGACTTCGACGGGACGCTCATCGACTCGCTCGACGCGTTCATCGCGGCAGCCACCCAACTGAGCGGCAGGTTCGGCTACTCCGCCGACCAGGACATCGCCTCGCTCCGAAAGAAAGGGCCGCTCGAGATCCTCCGCGGCGAGCTCCGATGGTCATGGCTCAAGATCGTCCTCTACATCCGCGCCATGCGCCCATTGGTCCACGCGGAGACGCGGAAGCGGCCCTTCATCAGGGGCATGAAGGCTGTGCTGCGGGCGCTCCAGAAGCGTTACGTCGTCGGCATCCTCACCTCCAATTCGAAAGCGGTCGTCGAGGAGGTCCTCGCGCGCGAGAGGATCGGCGTCAGCTTCATCAAGGGCGGCACCGCCGTCTTCGGCAAGCACCGCGCCCTCAAGCGGCTGCTCAAGCGGCTCAGGCTCAAGCCCTCGGACGTGATCTACGTCGGCGACGAGCTGCGCGACATCAAGGCGTGCCGCCGCGCCGGCGTGAGGATAGCGGCGGTGACCTGGGGCCTCAACGCCGAAGAGGCGCTCGCGGCGGCGAAACCGGACTTCCTGATACGCACGCCGAAGGAGCTGCTGACGATCGTGAAGTGAGCTTCTATGATTCTTTGATCAGTTCTTGATTAGAAATGCTCTCGCGGCTGCCGGGAGTCCTCGCGGCTGCGCCGTTCGGGTCACGGCTTCCGTATCCTTCGCTTCGCTCAGACTGCGGCTGCCGGGAGTTGAACCCGGGTCGCGAGGTTGGGAACCTCGAATGTTAACCACTGCACCACAGCCGCGCTTGCTTGGGCGAGACAAGGCGGTGATTTAAAAGGATTTCTGCCGGGTCGCCGTCGCGGCCCAGTCATCCACCCTCTGGTCCGAGCCACGGTCGCTGAAGTTCCCTGGGAGCGAGAGCTCCGGGAACCCGAACGCTTCGCGTCCCAGGGCCCCGTACCCTGAAGGGAATCGTCGGGCGCTCACGATTATGCGGTCGCTCACGCTCCTGCATCTGTCTGGGGACCAAACATCACGGACAAAGCGAGTCTGTTCGCGCCCGGGTCTTGTGCCGAGGCGACCCTCCTGGCTACGTTCCTCCCCCCCCGAACCGAACGATTTTAAAACTGTCCCCCGTTCTCCGGCAGCATGGCGATCATCGACGAGAAGGAGTTCGCGCGCATTCGCGAAGGGATGGACGCGTTCGACGCGAAGCGCGAGACCATCATCAAGGAGTCGCGGGACATATTGAAGCTGAGCAAGCAGGCGATCTACAGCATCCACCGCGGCGACCTCAAGGCTGCGGAGCAGGGGCTGAAGGACGCTGCCAGTCTCAAGGCGAAGCTCGAGAAGGCGATCGCCGGCGACCAAGGGCTGCGGACAGGCGGCTTCTCGAACGCGCTCGAGGAGTACGTCGAAGCGAAGACCTTCCTCTCCTTCGTCACCAAGAAGCGGATCGCGACGATGAAGGAACTGGCGGTCCAGCCGGACGAGTACCTGCTCGGCCTCTCTGATCTCACGGGCGAGCTGATGCGGCGCGCGGTCATGTCGGCGACGAAGCGCGACGTCGCGGAAGTGCAGCGGATCAAGGAGTGTCTCGACCTGCTGTACGGCCAATTCGTCACGTTCGATTTCCGGAACGGCGAGCTCCGCCGCAAGTACGACAGCATCAAGTACAACCTCCAGAAGGTGGAGAACACACTCTATGACCTCAGCCTCTCCCGGCGGACGGAAGAGGACTGAATCCCCGTCCTTCCCCGGCCTTCTCTTCCGGCTCTTCGGCAGATCACTTTCGTGCTGCGCCCCGACAAGTATCGAGGGGCAAACGGCAGGGCAACCGAGTCCAGTGGTGATCGCTCGTGTTATCGTCCAACTGTCTCGGGGGAGCAGTCCATTTGCCCAAAAGCCTTCTCTTCCCTAATCTTTTTATACCCTCTTCCCTTCCTCTTCTCCGGAGGTGGTGCGCATGCTCAGCTTCGACGGCGTCTCGTTCCATTGGCTCGGTCACGACGGCTTCCTCTTCGAGAAAGGCCCGTTGCGGATCTACATCGACCCGTTCAGGATATCCGGGAAGATGGCGAAGCCCGCCTCTCTCGTCCTCTTGACGCATGAGCATTTCGACCACTGCAGCGTCGAGGACCTGCGCAAGATCGTCACGCGGACGACGATCATCGTCTGCCCGCAGGAGTGCCTCAGCGTCCTCGGCAAGGTGGAGCCGGGCGAGGTCATCCCGATTAAGCCGGGGGAAAAGCGTGCGGTCGCAGGCATCACCGTCGCGGCCGTGCCGGCGTACAACCTGAACAAGTACCGGGACCCGGCGACGAAGACCGTCTTCCACCCGAAGCAGGACGAGAAGAACGGCTACCTCCTCACGCTCGGCAGCACGACGGTGTACCACGCCGGCGACTCTGACGCGACGCCGGAGATGCTCGCGGTGAAGTGCGACGTCGCCCTCCTCCCGGTGAGCGGCACGTACGTCATGACCGCGGAAGAAGCCGCGGGCGCCGCGGCGAAGATGAAGCCGAAGCTCGCCATCCCGATGCACTACGGCAGCATCGTCGGCAGCGACGCGGACGCGCGTCGCTTCCAGGAGCTGCTCAAGGGCAAGGCGGACGTGAAGATCCTCGAGAAGGAATAGCGCGTCCTTCGCAGCACCCCGGCGGCTCCTGTTCCTGACGCCGCTTGTTCGCCGAGTCTAGTCAGATCGCTGTGAAGATTGCTCGGCCGCCAAGGGGGTGCTGCCCAGTCCTTTCCGTTGTGGTTCTCCGGCAAAGCGTTCATACTCGTTCTGGTTCGTCCGGCTTTGCGGGAGAGACCGCACGACGAGCCGGCGAGGGACCGCCACCCTCAGGACGGCCGCCTCGCGGCGATCGGGAGCTATGCGCTCAAGGGCGTTCTCATTGCCGGTGCCGTCGCCGTCCTTGCAATGACGAAGCCGTTCTTCGAATAGATGGGGAACACGTTCACTCTCGAGAATCCGGGTGACGCGTTCGCTTCCCCGCAGCAGGAGGCGGTCATCACCTCTCCCTGGCAGCATCGCGATATTCGCCTCAGGACCAATCCTTCACAGCAGGTCCCGCAGGAATGCTGGGCGCAGGGGGCTGTCGTCGGGCAGCCCGCCGTCTTCCTCGGCTCGGAAGCGAAGGAGGCGCGCACCCTCGAACAGCTCCTCGGGGAAGGCGACCGTTTCCGGGACGGGAGTCTGCTCGGCGAGACTGGAGCGACACCTTCCTGGCCGACAAAGGGCATTACTGCATCGCCCCCGATGAAGCGGGGAAGACGAAGCTCTACCCGTTCTCTCCCGGGACGGTGACGATCGAGAGCTCACCGTCGTCCGCGACGCGGCGATAAGCCCTTCCTGCCGGAACCGGTCCCGCGTGCCCTGTTCCTCTCGATCACGTCTCTCCCGTCCTTCTTCATGATGCGCACCATCCCCCACGCGCCGAGCGCGCCGCCGAGGAGCACCCCGCTGAGGAAGAGGACGACGAGGTACGGGTCGACGACCGGCAGCCGGAAGCCGTGCCGCTGCGGGAAGTACAGGTCGATGTCGGACAGTTCCAAGGAGTATTCGGCGAAGGTCAGCGCCGAGTATGGGTCGCTCGCGGCGAGGCTGCGCGCATACCGGTAATAGCTGTAGCCGAGGATGGGGAAGTAGCCGTGCGCCTCCTGCTGCGCCAGCACGGTCTCGACCGCGTCCAGCTTCTCGTCGGCGAGCGCGCC
>DAHXMN010000045.1 GCA_027371725.1 Candidatus Woesearchaeota archaeon
GAGCTCGTCCCGTTCGAGACGAGCATCCACCGCAACATCCAGCTCCACCTCTTCAATCGACCCATTGACCCCGAGCGTCCCGTAGACCTGCTCCTGCGTCAGGTTGAAGCGCTGGATCACCGCCTCAACGGTCATCCACGGCTGGATGGACTGGTTCGCCTCCCGGAAGTAGGCGCGATGCGCCTTCAGCACGTCGTACTGCCGGTGCGTCTGGACCGAGAAATACAGGATGAGCAGGACGAGGAGGCAGAGCAGGACGAGCAGCGCCACGACGAGCGCGTCCCGCTCCTCCACGACCCTCTCCACCGAGACCTTCTTCGGCCGCTTCGCCATGCGCCTGCCGGGAACGTCCGCATTTATCTGTTTTACGGAATGCGGGAAGACGAAGCCCAGGAAGCAAGAATGTGGACGAAGCCCCTCCGAGACGACCTCGCCCGCGGCTCGGAGCATCGTCGGCGGCTTCTTCGCCGCGCTCAGAAGCCCCCTCCGGGAATGATATTTAATTCTACATTTTTCTACATTTTGGGCTTTTATCCACTCTTTCCTGACGACGGGCTCTTCTGCTGTGCACGGAGGAGCGCGAGGAGCTCTTTGCCGTTCGTGTTCCAGAACTCGACGATCTCCCCCGCTTGGGCTTCGCTGGCCCGGAAGCCGCGGTAGTTGATGTCGTGCCGGATGGCCTTGTACCTGGGAAGCTGGCGGAGCGCCGCCTGGTTCTTGACGGGCATCTCCCTGAGGAGCTCCATGTAGACGTCGTGGTTCCGCGGCTCGTAGCCGCGCTGCCACCAGGCGGCGTCGCCGAGCTGCCGGATGCTCTCGTAGAGCTCGCGGAAGATGACGGTGGCGGTGTCGCCGTTGAGCGGGATGGCGAGCGCCACCTTGCTGTTCCGCTCGATGGAGTCGAGGAGCGACCGGATCTTCGCCGGTTCCGCCGTCTTCGGCCGCAGATGGTCAGTCCTCACCAACGCCGGTATGTTCACGGTTTCACCTCGAGGAAGCCGAGGAGGACGATGCCGTTCGCGATGCTCGCGAAGACATTCGGGTCCACTGATTGGCGATTGAAGAGGTGGAGCTGGATGTTGCGGTGGATGCTCGTCTCGAACGGGACGAGCTCTTTCAGGCCGATGATCCGGTGCTCTTCCGTCTCGTCCGTCTCGATGGCGATGTCCGAGGCGGACGTGTCCTGGCCGTCGCGGAAGCTCCCGAAGAGGACGATCGCTCGCGGGTGCTGGAACTTCTCGGCGAGGAACTCGACGAGGCCGCTCTGGTAGACGAAGTTGAGGTTGTAGACGATCTTCGACCGCTGATAGAGCCAGTTGGCCTGGTTGGCGCGTATCCGCCAGATCTTGCTCAGCTTCTCGATATGGACGAGGTCTCGGCGCGCGAGGTCGTCGAGGATGCCGCCGATGTGCTGTTTCGCCACGCCCGCCTCCTTCGCGAGGTCGGAGAGACTGAACTCCTTCTCCGGGTAGCGGAAGAGGACCTCGACGACGCGCTGGCGGGCGCTCTCGATGAGGAGCTCGTTACGCTTCCGCGACGCTTTCGGTTTCATTTTGTGACATTCGGTTAAATCTTGTGACATATGTAACAATTAAGAACTATATGACTGTGTCGCTCTCGCCCCCGGGGAGGTCCTATAGAGTGCTCCTTATACCCGGAATCGCCTTCTCCGCGAGTACGGCTGCGCCACGATCGAGGAGGTCGTCGCCCTCCTCGGGGAGCGGTTGCGGAAATCGACTCCTGAGACGGGCATTTTATAAGTGGCATCCTTTTTATCCCGGATCATGAGGAGGAGGTCGAACGAGTCGCCGTTGGTCTGGCATTGGGTCTTTGAGACCGCCATCTCGCTCAAGTTCCTCGACGGAGTGCTCGAGGTTATCGGGAGCGTGGTGCTCTTCTTCGCGGCGCAGGAGGCGTTGAATCACGTCTTATATGCGCTGCTCACGTCTGAGCTCTTGGAGGACCCGAAAGATGTCGTCGCTAATGCGCTGTTGGGCGCGTTCCGGGGCCTATCGCTCGGCCAGCAGCATTTCGCCGCGGTCTATCTTCTCTTGCACGGCATCATCAAGATCGGTCTGGTCGTGGCGCTCTGGACGCGGCAGCTCTGGGCGTATCCGCTGGCGGCCGTCGTGCTCATCCTCTTCACCATCTATCAGCTATACTTGTTCGTCGCAACGGGCTCCCTCCTCCAGTTATTCCTTATCGTCATCGATGTTGTCGTGCTGGCGTTGTTGCATTTCGAGTATAGGCGGGTGACGGGATGAACGCGGAGCGAGTCGTGGCGATCCTGCGTGCGATCGGCTTGGCACTGGTCGTTCTCTTCGGGATTGCCTGCCTCTTGCTCTTGCCGCTCATGTTCTTCGTGGCGCAGCACGCCGTCGCGGGCGGTCCCGACCTCTTCACCTCCGTCGATTCGGGCGTGCGGGGCGAGCCGATCAACGTCGTGCTCCCGGACGGCAACCTCTCAGCGGTCGTCGCCGGAATGGAAGCGCAAGGCTGGATCATCGTCCCGACATTCTCGCCGAACAACGAGCACACGTGGACCTTTGACGTGGCGAGCGGCGTGACGCCGATCAGTCCGCGCCTCTTCGACGGAGCGATCCAGGCGGTCGCGCTGGAAGGACCGAACAGCACCGTCTTCTCCCGGCACCATGCCCGGTTCTGGATGGTGAACGGCACGGTCTACGGCGCGGTCAGCTATGACGCTGACGTCACGGTCATCATGCAGGGATTCGTCCCCTTGCCAACGCATGTCATCGGCCAGGATATCGACGCGGAACGGGACGCGGTCGGCAAGACGCTCGCGGAAGCACTCAACCGCACGATGAGCTACGAGGAGAACGCCGCCCCCGCGCTCTATGCGGACAACGGCGCAGGGTCGTGGTACTACACAGACGGCGAGGTCCTCGTCCTTTCCAAGAACGCCTCGCCCACGACGCTTTTCCTCGCCGCCCGGCGCGCCTACTTCAGGTTCCTCGGGCTCCTGCTCGACAGGCTCTGATCAGTCTCTGGCCGATGTCGGGGAACGGTTCTGAGAAGGACGAATCTCATCTAATAGGAGGTCGAGATTGTATCATTCATTTTCATCGTTGCACTACGGGACATATAAACGACGCGTCTTCTTCCAGCGGTCATGGCCCGGCAGACGAACACTCCTGCGATCATCATCATCCTCGCGCTGACCGTCGCTGCGCTCGCGCTCGTGCTGTACGCTTCTCTCGGACGAGGAACGGCCGCTGCCCGCAAGCCGAACCCGTCGTCGCTGCAGCCCACGACCCTCTCCGCAGGCAACGGCGCGTTCGCGACGTATCTCAACCGCGACGTCCCGCAGGACTACTACGCGGTCGACGCGCCCGCGTCCTGGACGCCCGAGACGACCGGCGTCGCAGGAGAATACGCGTTCCGCTCGGGAGACGCGACCGTCACGGTGAAGCTCACCGACGTCCCGGACAACAGCAATCTCGTCCTCTACGTGCTCAGCCAGGTCGAGCCGCAGCTCCGCTCGACCGTGCAGGGCTATCAAGAGATCAGCCATGCGAACATGACCGTGAATGGCGCCGAGGCGTTCCGACTGACGTACCGGAGCACGACGAACGCCACGAGCGCGGTGACCACGCTCGTCTTCATCATGGGGAGCGATCAGGCGGCGCTGATCAGCGCCTCCGCCCCCGAAACGGAGTACGGATCGTTCAAAGCGGCCTTCGACCGCGTCATCGAGAGCTTCTCGTGGAGGAACCAATGAAACCGGCCGTCACGCTCATCTCCCTGGCAGTCATGGCGTTCGGCGCGTACCTGCTCTTCTGGTACGACGTGCCGGACGCGCAAGCGGTCACCAACCAGTTCGCGGGCGAAGCGCTCCTCATCATCGGGTGCTCGGGCCTCCTCCTCAACGCGTTCTGGTACAAGCGAGGGAAGAGCCATGCGTGACGTCATCGTCGCGACCAAGCTCTCGAAAGCGTACGACCGGAAACGGGTCGTCCACGCGCTCGACCTCCGCATCAAGGAAGGGGAGTTCTTCGGTTTCCTCGGCCCGAACGGCGCGGGGAAGACGACGACGATCCGGATGCTCACCGGCATCCTCCAACCAACGGAAGGGACTGTCACCATCGACGGCCACCGGCTCCCCGAAGAACGGAAGGAAGCCGCGCGGTCGCTCGGCGCGGTCCCGGAGAGCAGGGGGTTCTACGAGTGGATGACCGCGGAGGAGTACCTCGCCTTCTTCGCCGAGCTGTACGGCGTCGGGGAGGCGCGCATCGACGAGCTCCTCGCCGCCACCGGCCTCGCCGACCGGAAGCGCACGCCCATCTCGACGTTCTCGTTCGGCATGCGGCAGCGCCTCGGCATCGCGCGGGCGCTCCTCAACGAGCCGCGCGTCCTCTTCCTGGACGAGCCGACGATCGGCCTCGATCCCAAGGGGCAGGAGGACGTGCAGCTCCTCCTCCGGAAACTCAACCGGGAGGGGGTCACGATCTTCCTCTCCTCCCACCTGCTCAATGAGGTCTCCTCGCTCTGCACGCGCATCGGCATCATCGACAAGGGACGGCTGGTCGCGGAAGGGACGCTCGGGGAGCTGCGGACGAAGAGCGGAGCGAAAGATGGCTCGCTCACCGACATCTTCCTGCGCCTCACCGGAGGGAGACCGTGACCGCGACGACGGCCGTCTGGAAGAAGGAGTTCCGGCGGGAGCTCTGCACGTGGAAGAGCAGCCTGTGGCTCGTCGTCGCCTCGCTGCTCCTCAGCTTCACCTCCTACCTGCTGCTCACGAACAAGGAGCTCAGCCTCCTCGACCAGACCGAGCTCATGTGGCTCCTGGCCAAGGTCATCATCGGCGTCGCGCTCCTCATCGTGGCGATCGAGGCGTCAGCAACCGTCGCGGGCGAGTTCGAGAGCGGGACCGCGGAGAGCGTACTCCTCACGCCACTCTCGCTGTGGGATTTCGTGAAAGGGAAGTTCCTCTCGGTCCTCACGCTCTGGACGATGCTCTTCGCGGTCTCGCTGCCGTACATCGTCGTCGCCGCCACGGGTTCGGGCGAGACGCTCGCGTTCATCGCGTACGCCGCGCTGCTCGGCACGCTCGTCGTCATCGGCTTCACCGCGTTCATCTTCGGGCTCGCGCTCTTCTTCCGCTCGTCCAAGAACACGCTCATGACGTCGCTCGTGACGCTCCTGGCGCTGGCGGCTCCCGCGCTCTTCTCGAGCACGCTGAAGACCGGGCCGGTCCTGCAGGCGGTGAGCGCGGTCAACCCCGTCGAGAACGTCTTCGCGGCGCTCGACTACGTCCTCGTCGATGCGAAGTTCTCGCCGCTCAGCAACGCGCAGTACCTCCTCCCCCTCCTCATCTTCTGCGTCGTCACGGTCCTCTTCCTCTGGTACGCGGTGCGGACCGCTTCCCGGCAGGCGGTGGTGCAGCATGAGTAG
>DAHXMN010000046.1 GCA_027371725.1 Candidatus Woesearchaeota archaeon
ATTTCGTTCCCTTGGTTGTAGCCCATCGTATTCACCTTCGTTCCACTCGTTTTTTACCTTCGTCGTACGGCGTCAGTGGAGAATGCGTCCCAACATTACGCCATCGCGTCTCTCTATAGCACGCCGATATATAAATGTTTCTATTTGTATAGGGATATGTATACTGGTTCAGGGGTGTTGTTTTTCACGACAACAAAGTTTATTAATCGCGCCGCTTCTTCGGAAAGGATGGATGTGCAACCATTCTTGGAGAGGACTCTTGACCGCCTCGTCGTAGCCAATGAATGGTATTTGGACCATGCCGCCGGCAAGACCTTTATGCCTTCCGCGATGTCTTTGGCGCTCGGCGCATTCTTTTATCATCGCTGCCCCCAGATCGGCGTCCCGCTCACCTACATGGGTGGCGCAGGAGTCACAGCGACACTCCTCTCCGCAGGCTACGGCCTCTCCGCACATCCCCGGACCGCGCAGCAACAGGATGCGCAGCAACAGGATGGTGCAACATCCGGACCCTCTTTTTCCTAGGAATCCCGTCTCCGGATTCTCCTCGGTAATCCCCTGCCCGCTCACCGATATCTTTATAAACAAACCATAGTTTTCGCTCGAAAACAAGGATTTAGCGTCATACGCTCAAAGGAAGGAGGGAACCCTATGGCAAAGGACAAGACCCATATCAATCTCGTGTTCATCGGACACGTCGACCACGGCAAGAGCACCACCGTCGGCCGCCTGCTCTTCGACACCGGCAACATCAGCGAGCAGGCGCTCCGCAAGCTCAAGGAGAAGGCGCAGCAGCTCGGCAAGGCGGGCTTCGAGTTCGCCTATGTCATGGACAACCTCAAGGAGGAGCAGGAGCGCGGCGTCACCATCGACCTGGCGCACAAGAAGTTCGAGTCGGAGAAGTACTACTTCACCATCATCGACGCGCCGGGCCACAAGGACTTCATCAAGAACATGATCACCGGCGCGAGCCAGGCGGACGCGGGCGTCCTCGTCGTCGCCGCCAATGACGGCGTCAACGCGCAGACGCGCGAGCACGCGTACCTCTCGAAGGTGCTGGGCGTCAACCAGATCATCGTCGCCGTCAACAAGATGGACATCAAAGGCGTCGAGTACCAGGAGAAGCGGTTCAATGAGGTCAAGGCCGAGGTCGGCAAGCTGCTGGCGAGCGTGGGCTACAAGCTCGACACGATCAAGTTTGTCCCCATCGCCTCGCTCCCCGGCGACAACGTCGCGAAGAAGACGGACAAGATGCCTTGGTGGACGGGCGGCACCCTCCTCGACGCGATCAACGGGCTCAACGCGCCCGAGAAACCGACCGAGCTTCCGCTCCGTATGCCTATCCAGGACGTCTACAACATCACCGGCATCGGCGTCGTCCCTGTGGGCAGGATTGAGACCGGCATCCTCAAGGTGAACGACAAGATCATCGCCGTGCCCGGCCGTGAGGGCAAGGGCGTCCCGGGCGAGTGCAAGTCGATCGAGATGCACCACGAGACCATGCCCCAGGCGGAGCCGGGCGACAACGTCGGCATCAGCGTCCGCGGCTTCGGCAAGAAGGACGTCGCCAGGGGCGACGTGATCGGCCGATCGGACAACCCGCCGACCGTCGCGACGGAGTTCACCGCGCAGGTCATCGTGTTGAACCACCCGAGCGTCATCACGGTCGGCTACACGCCGGTGTTCCACATCCACACCGCGCAGGTCGCCTGCCGTATCGAGGCGATTGAGAAGAAGCTGAATCCGGCGACGGGCGAGGTCCTTCAGGAGAACCCTGACTTCATCAAGAACGGCGACGCGGCCATCGTGCGGATCAAGCCGATCCAGCCGCTCGTGATCGAGAAGAAGAAGGACATCCCGCAGCTGGCGAACTTCGCCATCCGCGACTCCGGCGCGACGGTCGCCGCGGGCATGTGCATCGACCTCATCAAGAAGGCGTAAATCGTTTTCTTTCCTCTCCTTTCAACCTCTTTCCCAAACAATTCCCGTCGGCACCGAACCCATACGTTTAAAAAGGGGTCGTTGCTTCCACGGTGAAACAACAACGTTCATCATGTAGAGAGGCGCACGATGCAGCAGAGAGCACGGATTAAGCTGGCTAGCACGGACATCGAGAAGATTAACCAGGTCTGCGCGTACATCAAGGACATCGCGGACAAGACCGGCGTCGTCATGAAGGGTCCGGTGCCGCTGCCGCGGAAGAGCCTCAAGATCACCACCCGCAAATCTCCGGACGGCGAGGGCAAGGCCACGTGGGAGCGCTATGAGATGCGCATCCACAAGCGCCTCATCGACCTCGGTCTCGACGAACGCGCGCTCCGTCTCGTCATGCGCGTTCCCATCCCCGAGGGCCTGCAGATTGAGATCGAGATGATCTAGAAAACATGTTTCCCGTTCTCTTGGGCCACGCACGACCACTGGCCACGCCGCCGCAGCGGCTTTAAGCGTCATCTTTCCTCGTTCTCCCGATGGGCCTGAAGCTTGATGGCGGACTATCGGGGTCGTCACCACCGTGCCTGCTCCGCTCTCCGCAGAGCGCTTCGAGATACGGGCGCCCTCCCCCTAGGGGGCAACCCCCGCCCATAACCGCTCTTCGTCATGCTGCCCCGCTGCGCCCGAGGGTGGCGGCGGTGACGACGCAGCGTCAGACCCTCCTCTCCGAGTTCCGGCATGCCGTGCTGGTGCGGTACGTCCCGATGCGGCGTTGCTTCCTCGAGCGGAAGGGGTTGGCGGAGCGCGAGTTGAAAACCCTGCTGGAGCGGCGGGGTTGGACCGTCTGGCGAGGAGAACTCGTCGGAATCCTCCGACGGGCGAAGTACGACGGGGAAGAGTTGTATCCGAACGTACGGACGAAGTACGAGTTACTGGGCGAACTGCTGGAGCGACATCATCCCGAGACGAAGGAGCGTTTAGAGTATCTGGCTGCGGTCCACCACGGCCTGCCCGATTTCCTCTGTTTCCGGCTCTCGGAATTCAGGTTCGTCGAGTGCAAGCTCGGCCACGAACAATTACGGCGGAGCCAGAAACGGTGCATCCCGAAGCTGCTGGCGCTCGGTTTCGACGTCGAGGTCCACGTCCTCGTCGACGGCTGCACGAAGGCACGGGTCGCGACCCTGGACCTGAAAAGCGGACGGAGGTGTATCCGGGAGCAGCAGCTCGCCTTGACGAAGAAGCTCTGCGAGACGCACCGTTCCGGCAAGATTGTTGTCATCTGAAAGTGCTCATAACCAGAAAGATATTAATACTTGCTCGTATTAGACGACAGACCCATGGTCCTGCCCGACCTCGAGACGCTCTTGCTGCGACTCTCTCCCGGGCAGCGACGAGCCCTCGCACAGCCGGGAGTGGAGGACGCGTTGCTCGCCCTTCTCGGCGGAATGCAGATGGATCTCGAGAGCGGGGCGAGCTCTCTTCTTGAGGAATCACAGACGCAGCAGGAGAGCATCAATAAGACGCTCTTCTCCGCCTTCGAAGCGGCCTGGGACGGCATGGCGATCCTCAACGCCGAGCAGAGATATGTGTACCTCAACGAAGCGCACTTGCGGACTTATGGCTATGAGCGCCTGGAAGAGCTCCAGGGGAAGAGCTGGCGGATGCTCTATGGGGCGGATGAATTGCGGCGTTTCGACGAGGAGATCATCCCCCTCCTCCAAGAGAGTGGATGGTGGCGCGGAGAAGCGGTCGGAAGGCGCTGCGACGGCACGTCCTTCGACCAGGAACTGACGCTCCTCCGGGCAGGAGACACGAACCTGATCTGCGTGGTCAAGGACATCTCCTCGCGGAAAGAAGCGGAACGGGCGCTCAGGGAGTCAGAGACGAAATACCGTAAGCTTTTCGACCTGGCGCCCGAGGCGATCGTCGTCTTCGATCCGCAGACCGAGAAGGTGTTCGAGGCCAATCCCCGGGCGTGCGAACTGTATGGGCTGTCGAAGGAGGAACTGCTCAAGAAGAGCCTGAAAGAGTTCACCGTAGACGTCCCCCGCGGCGAGCAGCAGCTTTATTCTATCCTTTACAAGGGTCCGCAAAGCAACTTCGAGACGACCCATTTCAGTAAGGACGGGCGCAATACCCTGCTTCTCGTGAACTCCGTGTCCATAGAGTATCGGGGCCGACCGGCCATCCTCTCGTTCCTGAGAGACGTCACCGAGCTCAAGAAGGCGGAGACGGAACGGGCGCGGCTCTTCGCCGCGGTCGAGCAGGCCACCGAAACCGTCGTCATCACCGATGCTGCGGGCGTAATACAGTACGCGAACCCCTCCTTCGAGCGGACGAGCGGCTACACTCCTGACGAGGCGCTCGGCAAGAACCCGAGCTTCCTGAAAAGCGGCAAGCAGGACGGGGCGTTCTATCGCTCGATGTGGGAGACCTTGAAGAAGGGACTGCCTTGGCAGGGTCATTTCGTCAACAGACGGAAGGGCGGAGGGCTTTACGAAGAGGAGGCCAGCATCTCCCCGGTGAAGGACGCGAACGGCGTCATCATGGGGTACGTCGGGGTGAAGCGGGACGTGACCGCGGAGCTAGCGCAGGCGGCGCGGCTGCAGCACGCCGACAAGCTCGCTGCTCTCGGCGAATTCATGAGCAACTACGCGCACAGGGTGAAGAACTTCCTCTACGCTCTCTCGATCAATCTCGCGGTCAGCAAGCGCTCCATCGAGAAAGACCCTCCTGACATGGAGAATGCGAAGGCCTATCTCGGCATATCGATAGGCGAGCTCGAGAAGCTCATCAGGTTCAACAGGGAGACGCTCGGCTATTCCCGTCGCGAGAATCTCCGTATCGAGCGCTTCAACGTGAACAAGCTGGCTGAAGAGGTATACGACCAGACGCGCTTGAAGCTTGAAGGATGCGGTATCGAGCTCGGGATGCAGCTCTCGACCGTATCGCCGGTAAACGGCGACTATCGCGCGCTGAAAGACGGGCTTGTCAATCTCGTGACGAACGCCCAGGACGCCATGCCGGTCGGCGGCAGGATGATCATCCGCACGGACGTCATCAAGATCGAGGTCGGCGACGTGGAGGCGACGACCGTCCCTCCGGGCGTCTATGTCCGGCTCTGCGTGCAGGATACCGGCGACGGCATCGAGGAAGCGGTCGTCCCTCACATCTTCGAGCCGTTCTATACGACGAAGGAGTCCGGGAAAGGCACCGGCCTCGGTCTTGCGCAGGTCTGGAGTACCATGCACCAGCTCGGCGGCGGCATTGACGTGGACACTGAGCGCGGGAAAGGGGCGACGTTCCGGCTCTATCTCCCGGCCCTGGCTGAGAGCGTCGGGACGGGGGAGGGATGAATACGCCGTGGCCCGGATTTGAACCGGGAATCCCAAAGGGACAAGCTTTCCAGGCTTGCGCACTACCGGGTTATGCGACCACGGCAAATGGTTTGTGCTC
>DAHXMN010000047.1 GCA_027371725.1 Candidatus Woesearchaeota archaeon
GGCTTCGGCAACGCGGGCAGCCACCTCGCGCGCCTCGCTCACGAAGCGGGATTTATCCTCGTCGCAGCGAGCGATTCGAAAGGCGGCGTCCACGACCCTGAGGGGCTGGATCCGGTCCACCTGCTCAAGGTCAAAGAAGGAAAAGGGACGCTGAACGGCGTCTACTGCGAAGGCAGCGTCTGCTACGGCAAGGACCACGAGGAGATCACGAACGAAGAATTGCTGGAGCTCGACGTCGACGTCCTCGTCCCGGCAGCGCTGGAGAACGTCATCACCGCGAAGAACGCGGACAGGGTGAAGGCGAAGATCGTCCTCGAGGTCGCCAACGGACCGACGACGCCGGACGCGGACGCGATCCTCGCGAAGAAGGGCACGCTCGTCATCCCGGACGTGCTCGCGAACTCAGGCGGCGTCACGGTCAGCTACTTCGAATGGGTGCAGAACCGGATGGGCTACTACTGGAGCGAGGAAGAGGTCTTCGAAAAACTGCGGGAGCACATCGTGCCCGCGTTCCACGCGATCCACGGCTCGATGGTGCGGCACAGGTCCACGATGCGCGACGCGGCCTTCGTCCTCGCCATCGAACGGATAGTGGCCGCCATCGAGGCGAAAGGCACCGAGGACCAGTACCTCACGAAGAGATGAGGGTGCCCGGTCAGTCGGTGCGCAGTCACGAGCCATTCCTGCACCGCACACTGCGTAGTCAATCCGTTCCTACGTCCATCGTATAACGCTGGACGTTCGCCGGTGCTGCCTCGGAACGATGTCAGGGAAACCACCGATTCGCACGGAAGCCGCAGCTTCCGGCGCCCCGACGTCACCGTCGTGGGCACGCAGGCGGTTTTTCGCGATACGCTGCGAGGGACGAGCAACAAGCCCTCCGCAACGCCCAGAAAAAAGGTGAAGATCACATGGCAAGCATCAAGCGACGGAAGAAGAACACCCGGCAACGGGCGGGCACGACCCACGGCTGGGGCGCGATGAAGAAGCACCGGGGCGCCGGCCACCGTGGCGGCCGCGGCAACGCGGGCAGCGGCAAGAGGGGCGACGCGAAGAAGCCCTCCTACTGGAAGGACATGGACCGGTACGGCAAGCACGGCTTCACCTCGAAATCCGTCGTCGAAAACCGGCCGATCAACGTCGGCCACGTCGCGAGCACCGTCGACCGCCTCGTCCGCGAGGGCAAGGCGCAGAAGGGGAAGGCGTTCAGCGTCGACCTCGACGCGCTCGGCTACGACCTCCTCCTCGGCACGGGCATCGTCAACGTCCCCATCGACGTGACGGTCGCGCGCGCCACCGCGAAGGCCGTCGAGAAGATCGCGAAGGCCGGCGGCAAGGTCACGCAGACCGCGCCCAAGACGGAGAAGGCCGGCAAGGCCGAGCCCGCCGCGGACGAGTAAAACGTTTCTTTTCTCCGAAAACTTCATATATGATTCTCCGTTCTCATCCCTCATGGACCTCGACCTCTACGTGCAGGACGGCGACGCGCTCAAGCTGCTGCGCGTCCCGCGCTCCATCGTCAAGGACTTAGTCCGTGATAGGCTGAGCGCGAGCGAAGTGAACCGGATCCATCGCCTCGCGTCGCCCGTCGACGCGCCGGATACGTTCAAGGCGGGCAGCGTCGTCGTCAGCTTCTCCGAGAAGACCGTGCGCTGCTACGACGCCCGGATCGACCTCGCCGGCCTCGAGCCGACGTGGACCGTGACGAACGAAGAGATCACGCTGGAGAACTACTAGCGCCCTTCTTCCCCCGAGAACTGCCCCGTCTTCTTCGTCCGAAGCAATACCGCCAGGAAGCTTTCTGACGATGGTTTTGTATCTGTGTTCTTCATCCCGATGATCATGCCGGAATCCATCAGCCCTCCTCGATGATCCTCCGCTCCTCGTCCGTGATGCCATAGAGCCCGTACACGAGATCGTCGATCTCCGCGTCCGTGCGCGCGATCTCGCGCTCGAGCTTCTCCTCGTTGGTGCCGCCGATGCGGCCTTCGTTTTTTCCGTGACCATCCCCTCGTTCTCCAGCCAAAGCTTTTATAAATCCCTGGCCGACCCTCCACGCCATCATCCAGAGGCATACCTGAGAGGGGAAGGGGGAAGAAAGAAGTGGCGTTCCTGGACACGATTCTCGACAACCTGCCCGAAGTGCAGGCGCCGACGCAGAAGAAGCTCTCCTTCAAGGAGAAGGCGAAGTGGACCATCATCGTCCTGACCCTCTATTTCATCCTCGGCATGGTCCCGGTCTTCGGCCTCGGGAGCAACGCGCTGAGCCAGTTCCAGTTCCTCGAGATCGTGCTCGGCGCGAGCTTCGGCAGCATCATCACCCTCGGCATCGGCCCTATCGTGACCGCCAGCATCGTGCTGCAGCTGCTGAACGGCGCCGGGATCGTGAAGTTCGACCTCACCAGCCACGAGGGAAAAGCAAGATTCCAGGGCATCCAGAAGCTGCTCAGCGTCTTCTTCGTCATCCTCGAGGGCTTCATCTACGTCCTGACCGGCGGCCTCGCCCCCGTCGCGGGCATGCCGGCGTGGTTCCTCGTCTTCCAGCTCTTCCTCGGCGGCGTCCTCATCATGTTCATGGACGAGGTCGTGACGAAGTGGGGCTTCGGCTCAGGCATCAGCCTCTTCATCGCCGCCGGCGTCTCGAAGGAGATCTTCATCCGCGCCTTCAATTGGCTGCCCTCCCCGACGAACCCGGACATCCCCTCCGGCGCGATCCCCGCGATCTTCAAGAGCCTCTCGAACGGCGACCCGCAGACCGCGCTCATCGAGATGTCCGTCATCGTCGCCACGATCGTCGTCTTCTTCGTCGTCGTGTACACGCAGGCGATGAAGGTGGAGATCCCGCTGAGTTTCGGCCGCGTCCGCGGCTACGGCATCCGGTGGCCCCTCAACTTCTTCTACACGAGCAACATCCCCGTCATCCTGGTGGCCGCGCTGCTGGCGAACGTCCAGCTCCTGGGGCGGCTCATCCCGAGCATGTCGTGGCTCGCGAGCCTCATCAACCAGCCGAACGTGCTCCAGCAGCTCATCACGGGGAGCTTCGGCTGGACGAGCGTGTGGCAGACGCTGATCTACGTCGTCATCTTCATCATCGGCAGCGTCATCTTCGGCCTCTTCTGGGTCCAGACCGCGGGGCTTGATCCGCGGTCGCAGGCGAAGCAGATCATGTCCTCCGGGCTCCAGATCCCGGGCTTCCGGAAGGACGAGCGCGTGCTGGAGCGGCTGCTCGCGCGGTACATCTGGCCGCTCACCGTGATGGGCAGCATCGCCGTCGGCGCGCTCGCCGCGCTCGCGGACCTGACCGGCGCCCTCGGTTCGGGGACGGGCATCCTCCTGACGGTCATGATCGTGTACCAGCTCTATCAGCAGATCGCGCAGCAGCACCTCATGGACATGAACCCCGCGATGCGGAAGTTCATGAGCGGCCACTGAGCCGGCGGGTGAAAGACGATGTTCGAAGCGATCCTCGACCCCGTGATGCGTCCCCTCCTGGGCCTGCCTTCATTCTGGGCGATCTTCCTCATCTCGTTCCTCATCACCCTGGCGATCACGCTCGTCTACAAGTACACGACGGACCAGGCGCGGATGCGCCACCTCAAGGCCGAGCTGAAGAAGTTCCAGGAGAAGATGAAGAAAGCCCGGGACAACCCCGAGAAGCTGATGAAGCTCCAGCAGGAGTCGATGGGCCTCAACTTCGAGCTGATGAAGCACAGCTTCAAGCCGACGCTCTACACCTTCATCCCGATCATCATCATCTTCGGCTGGCTCAACGCGTCGATGGCGTTCTACAACATCGCGCCCGGCCAGCAGTTCAACGTCACCGCGTCCTTCTCGCCGGGCGTCGTCGGGAACGCCTCGATCTCCTTCATCCCCGCGAACGTCTCCCTCGTCTCGGACGCGGACCAGCCGATCGTCGACGCGCAGGCGACGTGGACGCTCTCCGCGGACGCGGGCACGTACAAGGCGACCGTGACGCACGGCGGCGACGCGGTGGAGAAGACGTTCCTCGTCTCCCCGGAACGCAGGTACGACGCGCCCGTGCAGACCTACGGCGGCGCCATCAGCAAGGTGACGGTGAGCAACGAGCCCGTACACCCCCTCGAGCCGGTCTCGTTCTTCGGCTGGCACCCAGGCTGGCTCGGCACGTACATCATCCTGAGCATCCTCCTCAGCATCCTGCTCCGGAAGCTGCTGAACGTCGTCTGAGCCTTAACGGTGCTTCCGTTCTTCCTCTTCAGCCATCTTTTTTAGGTATTCCAAGAATAACGTATGAAATATTTGGTATCTTCCCCTTTCCGGTTTGTTCAGCACTCCTTTTCTCAGCAATTCTTTAAAATATGGTGAAACAAAATTCTTTGGTTTTCCAACCCAATCAACCGCCTCGTTGAACGTGAACTCCAAACCTTTGATGTTGGACGCGATCTTCAGTATAATCTCCTTTGCGCGCGGAGTGAGCGGATGATACATCGGCGAAAAGAAATCTTGTGCGAGCCGAGCGTTTATTTTTTCGTCCGACCGCTCCAGGATTTCTTTTGTCAAATGGTTCTCCTTCTCGCTTAATGAGTCGAAAAGCAGATAGCACATTGCTACAAGCACGTATGGGTGTCCCTCGCATCTCTTCGCGATGTACTGCAGGACATCTTCGTCTATGCCGACATCGACGGTGGCCAGCTTGCGTATTATGTAGCTTCTCACCTCATCCTCCTTGAATGGTGTGAGTCGCGATGATGGGAAGAACCTGTTCAACGGCGAAAATGATTCCGACATACGTTCTGGGAAGTTGAGTTTTCCTGCAAGCACGACCATGTATTTCTGATCCGTTGAGATCCTCTGGAACACTTCCCGTAGGAATGTAAGGATGCCTTCTACGCTCTCTAATGATTCCGCCTCGTCTATCAGCAACAGGATCGCTTTGTAGTCGTCCTTTGTCTCGCTCCATAGCTTGGCGAGCCGTTCTCGAAACATCTCCTGCACTACTTGCTGTCGTTCCACTGTGAGACTGATATCTCTCCACCCGATTGTTGGTTTGAGCGTGCCTATCCAGTCCTTCATGCCTTCTATCTTCTTTTCTACAGGTTTCCTGCTGAGAATTTCTCTCTTGAGATTTGCGGTTATGTAGTCTGTGAAGTCAATGATGTTTTTCACGTTTCCTTCATAATTCGAGAGTCTGAGTGTGAGGCACTCGCTACGTCTCCCTATGTCTTCGAACTTCATGAGTACGGAGGTTTTTCCCATTCCTCTATTGCCGGTAATAGCCATGTTCATGGGGGATCCATGAATGGTCTGGCTGAGATGCTTTTCGAACTCGGTGATTTCCGGCTCTCTTCCTACGAAAAAATCAGGTCGAGCGGGCTGTTGTGGATTGAAGG
>DAHXMN010000048.1 GCA_027371725.1 Candidatus Woesearchaeota archaeon
CTTCCGCGCGACCGCTCACCCTTAAGGACTGTGCCGGCTCACTTCTTCTTGACGACGAAGAACGCGTGGTCCTTCTCGAAAGGATCCAGTTCGCGGTAGTCCACGATGACGTAGCGCTTCGCCTCCTCGCCCGTCTCGAAGCCGCGCTTGATATCCTTGAAGATGTCCGCCGGGTACCTCGTCACGTCGATCGAGCGCGCCTTCACCGCGAGGAGGCCGTACCCGCCCTGCTTGAGGAACCGGTCGCAGTTCCGCAGGAAGATGCCGACCTGGTCCTTCTGCGCGATGTCCTGATAGACGACATCCACGCCCTCAGCCGGGAGCTGCGCCGCGTACCCGTCCGGCTGCTTCGCGTCGCCGAGAATGGGGGCCATGTTCTCCCTGCTCTCGCAGACGAAGACGAGGTCGCGCACCACTCTCGGAGCGAAGTCGAGGCAGTAGACCTGCCCCTGCGGACCGATGATGTCCGAGACGTATGAGGGCGTGTACCCATGCGACGCCCCGAGATAGAGGACGGCGCTTCCTTCCTTGAAGCCGGACTGCTGCAGCCCCTTCATGATGGCCGCGCCGAGCTTGCTCCGCTTCGGGTCGAGGACCCGCCATTCGCCTTGCTCGTCGGTGTATCGTTCCTCATACTCGAAGGAGATCGTTCCCGGGACGAGGTTTTTCGTCAGGATGCGCGGCCGCCTGCCGTCGAGGACGCGGATGCCGGGGAGGGTGTGCGAGAGCTTGATTTCCTCCGCGGGCCGCTGATATCCTGCGGGTTGCCGGTAGCCGTTCGGCCGCTGGCCCGCGCGGTAGCTCGGGCGTCCGCCGTCCTGTCTGGGGCGCGGCCCGTCACGGTTCGCGTAGCGCGGATCGCGGTCGTTCCGCCTGGCGCTCCGGTTCGGTTGGTGGCTCATAGTCCGATCAGCCTCAGGAACGTGATGCGTTGGAGGAAGAACGCGTACAGCACGGCCGCCGCGGCGAGGGCCGCCTGCGTGAGGGTCGCCTGTCCGAGGCCGTGGAGGAGGAACGCCGCCGTCAAGACCACCATGCCGAGGAAGAGCCGGAACGAGGTCTTCTCGAGATACTCCCTGACGATGCCCCGCTTCAGCTTCCCCATGATGAGGAGGACGACGACGTAGGTGAGGAGCGAGGCGGTGATGACCCAGGAATAGAAGTTCCCGTTCTCCGCGTTGGCGAGGAAGACCGGGATCAGGACGATGGCGATGACCGTGACGACGATCGCCTGCCAGATGCCGTAGGCGACCGTGAAGCCCTTCTTGACGCGCTTGAGGATACGCTTCTTTTTCTCGCTCATGTTGCTTCCTCTCCCTACCAATCCGTGAACTTCTTAGCGAGCAGCTGCTTGTACTCTTGCGCCTTCAGCTCCCCCTTGAAGAGGTCGAGCCGGGCGCAGAGGCTCAGTTTGTCCGCGAGGCCGCGAGCGGCCTTGCCGCGCTCCCGCGGACCGGTTTTCTGGACGAGGGGGTGGTTGAACAGGATGCCGTACTTCGGCGCCTTGTGGCTCCGGTCCTTGAGATGGCGGAACAGCGCGGTCTCCGCGCCGTAGAGCTGGAGCGTGCTGCTCGGCACCGTCGCCAGGCGCTGGAGCGAGCCGGCGTGGCTCAGCAACTGGGCCGCTATTCTGCTGCCGGCGAGGAGCGAGAGGTTGGGGCAATGCGCTTGCATCTTCGCCTCGACGTAAGCGGCGAGCGCGTCCCGTTCCGCGGTAAGGGTTCGTAACGTGGCGAGGTAGCCGTCCATCGTCGCCTTGTCCTCGGCTGTGAGCGAGCCGCCCATCGTCTCCTTCGACCGCTTGTCCTCCGTGCTGGCTGCGAGGAACGCGTCGTGGTCCTTCGTCGCCTTCTCGGTCTCCGGGTCGTACGCGGCGTACCACTCCCTGCCTTTCTTGACGAGGCCGTTCGCCGCCCGTTCGAGCTGGTCGAGGGTCGTCACGGCCTGGATGATCAGCGTGTCCTCCCCGACAGCAGTTGCGACCTTGCGTCGCGTCTCCGCGAGGAGCGCCTTCCGCGCGTCCTGGAACGTTGCCATGCCCCTGGCGATTCTCGCTTTGCTTATAAAGACTTTCACGGCGGCCGCCTTCATCAACGCCGTCTGCAACGTCGTGGTCATCGTCCTCGTTCGCAACTTCATCGTCGCCGCGGTCGCCTCGGCTCCTGCGCACGGGTTCTCACGAACCCTTTGCGCCTCGGCACAAGACCAGGGCGCGAACATGGCCGGGTGGTTCGAGGCCATGGTCGTGAGCGCCCGACGATCGCTCCCGAGCCGAGCGAGGATTACTAGGCTGCGACGATGGCGGATAGCTGCGAACGCACTTGCAAGAATGAGAATGTATTTATAGTCAGAAGAATTAATGAAGGGAGTACGAACGATCCGAGAAGATAGTCAGGGTGAGTACCATGAAGGCCATCATGACGATTACGATCATCGCACTGCTCCTCGTCGGGGCGTGCGCGACCGAACGGACGACGACGGACAGCACGACGCCGCCAATCGTCGGCGGGGACCGGGACGCGCACGGCTGCATCCCGAGCGCCGGCTACACCTGGTGCGACACGAAGCAGAAGTGCCTCCGGCAGTGGGAGGAGCCGTGCAACGACACGACGCAGAACGCCACCGGCCTCGCGAACCCCGCCTCCGTGAACTGCGTCGACCAGGGCGGCTCGCTCGAGATCAGGGACACGCCGCAGGGACAGGTCGGCGTCTGCCACGTCAACGGCATGGAGTGCGACGAGTGGGCGCTCTTCCGCGGCGAGGGCTGCGTCGCGCCGAACGCGACGACGGGAGACGGGGCCGCTCCGGGAGACGGGCCGGCCGGCTTCGTCGCCTGCACGCCGGAGCAGCGCAACGTCAGCGCGTGCACGATGGACTACACGCCGGTCTGCGCGCAGGTCGACAACGGGATCAGGTGCATCAGGGCACCGTGCCCGAGCACGGGGAACAAGACCTACAGCAACGCGTGCGGCGCGTGCAGCGACCCGAACGTGTACGGCTACACGCCGGGCGAGTGCCCTGTGGAGACGACGGGCGGCTTCAACGCGAGCTAGAAACCATTTTTTTCTTCTCGGGCCGCGTCGACCGGAAAAAACATATAAACGAAGAGGTCCTGGGGGAGAACGATGAACAGCCTCACGTCCTTGTTGGGCATGGTCTGCACCGAAGCGATAGGAGACGGGCTGCCGACGGACCATTATTTCGACGAGATGAAAGATCCGAATTATGATAGGAAAATCCCGGATTATGATGTGCACATGAGCGCCGGAATAGAACCTCCGGCGAAAGGATCCGCAGAACCGGAGCTGCCGCCGATACACTTCCGGCTCGAACTCATCGAAGGAGAGGACGGGAAGCTCTACTGGGTCGAGTGATTGCGCAGGTTTCTAAGAAGACTCCTAGAACATGACCGGATACCGGAGTATCGCGGCGTACTTGCCCATGTCGCGGAGCTGGACGCCTTCTCTCGTCTCCGTGCTGACGAGCCGGACTTCCGAGCCGAGCTTCTTCGCGGCTTCCTCGAACTCCTCGATCGCCTCGTCCGGCAGCTCCTCCGAGAGCAGGACGACGTCCGCCGCGCCCATCTGGACGCACTGCATCACGTGGTCTCGGCCATAAGCGGCGAGTCCGGTGTCCTTGCTCAGCGCGTAGAAGAACTTCTGCATGATCTTCTTCTCGTCCGCGACTTCCTCCGCGACGAGGATATCTTCCGATTTCTCGAGCAGCTCCTGGAGGCCGAACTCGCCCGTGTAGCTCAGGTCCTTCGTGCCGATGATCTTCTTCTTGACGTCGCCCGTCACGTACTCGTGGTTCATGAAGTCGTTGACGGTCGTGCCGGGACCGCCGACGATGATGCCTTTGAGGTTGGCCATCATGAGGAACTCCTCCTTCATGTAGTCGGCGACCTTCTTGTAGTGCTCCTTGGTGGCGCCTTCGCGGAGCCAGGCGAAACGGACGCTCGACTGTCCGCCGGCGCGCATCTTCCCCGGCACTTCGGAGTGCGTCTTCCGGATCGGGACGATCGTCTTCCCCTTGAGGAGGCCGATCATCGCGTCCCTCCGGTCCATCACGACGAGGCCGTAGATCGACTCGTCGGCGAGCATGGTCTGGAGCGGCTCGAGGACGAAGTCCTTGTCGCACCGGTAGAGCCGCTGCCGCATCGGGATGGGCGGCTCCATCGACCAGACGCGCACGTCCGACTGGCCTTCGCGCTCGGCGACGTTGCCGCTGAACGCGGCCAGGCCGTTCCCGGGCGTCCGGCCGACGCCCTTGAGGTGCTGGATCATCCGCTCGAGCGCGTCCTGGACGTTCGTCTTCGTGGATTTCGACTTGATGTTGCCCGCCGTCCCCTGCTCCTGCTGGAGGTGGTTGATGATCGCGTTGAGGTCGTAGCCCGCCGGGACGTAGACCGTGACGAGCTCGGTGTGCCTTCCCTTGTGGCGCTCGAGCTCTTTCAGGAAGTGCTTGAGGTGGAACCGTTCCACCGCGTCGAGCTTGCGCACGGTTTCGGCCATGCGTCTCCGTGTTCCGGGGACGTATAAAAAGGTTTGGAGGGAGGAGGTTACGTCGACGTCGTCATGGCTACCGCCTTGGAACAGAACCAGAAATCGCGCCGATTGGTGCAGGCGCGATTTCGCAAGGCCCCGGATCGGACGGTAGGTTCCGGCTCTGTAGAGGCGGAACCCAGGAACGTAGTGACTGGGACTCCGCTTCGAAGAAGCGGGGGATCAGGAGCCGCAGCGGCTGAGGACGGAATCTCCGCGGCAGCCATGATGCCGAAGAAAGAAAGGGGTGTGCTCGGGCGAGTACCACCGAGATGAGCGGTAGGCCGCGACGGACGAGTTGTTGGGGGTTATGCTCAGAACTTAGTGTCTGAATCGTCGCGTACGGTCGTGCCGCCACCTTGTCTGTGGTCGCCCGAGCACCGGGTGAATGTGAACGCTGTCGAGGTGGAGGCAGTCATCGTTTCGCCTCCTCTTCCGTGATGGCTTCGATGATGAAGCTGGCCTGGCTGTGGTCCTTGAACCGGACGATGGTGCCTTTCTTCCATCCTTTGAATTCAGCGAGCTTCTTCGGCACGGTCAGGATGAGCTGGCCGTTGGGGAGCTGCTGGATCTTCACCATCGTCGCACCGCACAAAATTAATTTTTTATACTATTATTAAGGATATTCCTGTTATTTTTCTTCTCAATACTCTGTTGAATGACTTTTTGAATAGTTCTCTGAACTGCTATTCGAATATTTTCGGAAACAGTTTTTCTAATAGTATCTGAAGGGAGGTTGTATATAAACATTCTCAAGCGCGAGAATATATGCCAGAGTATATGATTA
>DAHXMN010000049.1 GCA_027371725.1 Candidatus Woesearchaeota archaeon
ACCCAGCCGGGGATGATGAGGAAGATGACGACGCCGAGCGTGACGATTGCGAAGCTGACGAGCATCACCGCGCTCGTCCTGAGGCCGCGGTACGTGAGATAGTTCAGGACCGCCACCCAGAAGACCGCTGCGAGAATCTTGAAGAGCGTGATGCCGGGCGCGCTCACCGGGAGGAGGTAGGTGATCGCGCCGACGATGAGCATCGCCGTGGTGATGTTGCCGACGAGCCATGCGAGCCAGCCCATCATGAAGCTCGGGAACGTGCCGAACGCCTGCTTCGTGTACTCGTAGACGCCGCCGCTCTTCGGATACATGCCGACGAGCTCGCCGAAGCACGCGGCGCTGTAGACGCTGATGACGCTGACGATGATCCACGAGATGATGGAGGCGGGGCCGGCGATCTTGGCGCCGAGCGCGGGCAGGAAGAACATCCCGCTCCCGATGATCGAGTTGAGCGTGATGAGCAGCAGCACCTTGTACGAGAGCGTGCGCTGGAGTTCCGCCATGCGTTTCCCTGACGAGGGCGGATTTTTAAAATGATACAATTATTCGGAAGTGGTGAACCCCGCCGACGGGGAGCCGCCATCGTTCTCGTCGTCCTCGCCGTTGCGCTTCCCGGTGTCGCCTTGGACCGATTCAGATTTTGACCTGATTCATGCAAGGTCAAAATCGCAAGACGTTGCGAAGGATGAGCAACAATGCGCCGCGACGCTGGGAAGCGCGGTCCCGTCGGGAATCAGACGTACCGTCGCTGGTTCTTCTGCTCCGCCTGGTCCATGAACCGCTCGATCCGGATCATCCGCTGCTTGATCGCGTCGAGCTCCGCCTTGATCGTGTCCAGCCGCTCGAGGACGAGCTGCGTCTCGTGCCCCGCGGTCGGGTTCGCGTACACTCCTTGCGGCTGTCCCTGCTGTCCGCCGAGCTGGCGCGCGTAGCCGCGGGCGAGGTCCGCGTTCCCCGGCTGGTCGGAGACGTTGAAGATGTCGTGGTCGAAGGTGGAGGGCTGCTGCCCGTACTGCTCGTCCCCCTGCGCGCCGCCTTGCGGGCCCGCGAACGGGTCCTGGCCGAACTGGCTGCCTTGCTGGCCGGCGAACGGGTCGCCGCCCGGCTGCTGCCCGACGGGCTGCGAGAAGTCCGGCGGGGAGGAGAAGTCCTTCGGGAAGTCGTCCTCGTGCCGCTTGAAGATCTTGCCGAAAAGACTCACCGCCTCACCTCTCCGTTTTTCCCGCGCGAACCCGCTATTTAAACCTTTTCATGCTATCGACCGCGTCGACATCATCGGCGTTCGCAAGGGCATCGTCGCTCCCTCGGCATGATTGCCGGCGGCGAGCATGGCGCCGCAGCGCCATAATCGCGAGCCGCCGACACTGTCCCGTGATGGAGGACGGGCAACTGGGCCGCAGCGACGATGCCGCAAGGAACGGTTTTTTATTAGGGCTCTCTCTTCCCGCCCTCCATGACGACCGCCGCCGCAGTCAAGCGCGACCTCGCCCGCCTCGCGGACAAGGAGAAGGCGACGTTGCTCGCGCGCTTCTTCAAGACCGGGAAGGGCGAGTACGGCGAGGGCGACCGCTTCCTCGGCCTCGCCGTGCCGCAGCAGCGCAGCGTCGCGAAGCTGCACGCGGACCTGCCGCTCGCCGGCATCAGGGAACTGCTCCGCTCGCCGTATCACGAGCACCGCCTCACCGCCCTGCTGATCCTCGTCGACCGCTACGGCCGCGCCGCGAAGAGAAAGGATGACGCGGAAGAGAGGAAGATCTACGACTTCTATCTCGTGAACGCCGCGCGCGTCGACAACTGGGACCTGGTCGACCTGACCGCGCCGAACATCGTCGGCCGGTTCCTCCTCGGCAAGGAACGGGACGTCCTCTACCGGCTCGTCCGCTCCCGCGACCTCTGGGAACGGCGCATCGCGATCGTCGCGACGCTCGCCTTCATCCGCGAGCGCGACCTCACGGACACGTTCCGTCTCTCGGGGCTGCTGCTCGGCGACAGGCACGACCTCATCCACAAAGCCACTGGCTGGATGCTCCGCGAGGCGGGGAAGCGCGATCAGGCGGCGCTCGAGCGTTTCCTCACGAAGCACGCGGCGCGGATGCCCCGCACCGCGCTCCGCTACGCGATCGAACGCTTCCCCGAGAGGAAACGGCAACGCTACCTCGTGAGGGGGAAGAAGAGAACGTAGCGCCGCCCATTATTATCGGCCATCACTTTCTTCATCAGCCATCTTTGTTTTCTAGTCTTTTCCGTACGGACATTATCCTGTCTCGCGACATGACGATCGTCGCGCGAGGCGCGGAACGTGCCCGTACGGCAAGGACTAATACTGATCGTAGAATCCCTTCATTATATCAGAGAACAGCTCATACCGTCCGCAGCAGGTCGGCCTTCGTCACGATGCCCTGGATCCTGCCCTTCTCCTTGACGACGACGAGCGGGTAGTGCGCGAGCAGTTCCGCCGCCACTTTGCGCGGCGTCTCCGGCGGCAGGGTCGGCGGCGCCTCTTCCATCACGTCGCGCACGAGCGTGCGTCGTCCGATCGCCTCCATGTGGCGCACGATCGCGCTCTCCGTCAGCAGGCCGACGACGTTGTCGTGCTCCGCCACGGGGAGCTGGCTGATCGCTTTCCGCCGCATCGTCGCGATCACGTCCGTCAGCCGTTCGCCCGGCCGGCACGCGATGACGTTCCGCTGCATCAGCTCCTTCGCCCCCGGCTCACGCTTCCGCTCGAGGCCGCGCAGCGCTGCGAGCATCCGCTTGCCCGCGGAGAAGCTCGGGTCGACCAGTCCTGATTCCACTTTCGCGACGAGGCTCTGCGAGACGTCCGCCGCGTCGGCGAGCTGCGCCTGCGTCAGGCCGAGCCGCTTGCGCAGCAGCTTGATCTCGCCGAGTTCCGGGTCCATCGCGAGAAAGAGTAATAATCCTTATTAAAAATTATTCCTTTCGTACTCCTTGCTCTTCTTGCCGCTGAGCGTCTTGGTCTGCCACGTGTAGCGGCGCATCTTCGCGCTGTTGCCGTAGCCGCAGCTCGCGCAGACCTTGTCCCTGACGTGGAAGGCGTGCTTGCCGCAGCGGCGGCAGATGATGTGGCTCTTCTTGCCGCTCTTGACGCCCATCGAGGCGGTTCCTTTGGACATTGATAATCACCTATGCTCTTGGCAGCCTTACTGGGGGCTGATGATCGTGATCGTGTCGCCGCGGATGAAGACCGTGCCGAGCTTCCGCTTCATCTCGCCGTCGATATACTCCTCGGCATCATCGAGGACCGTGTTGATGTGGATGTCGAACGCCTTGAGGTTGCCGACGTAGCGCCTCCCGTTCTTCAGCTCCACGATGACCCGCTTGTTCCGCGACACGTTGAGCGCGTCGAGAGGCCTGGTCGCATCCATTGTGTTCACCTCAGACGAGGACCGCGTTCACGACGCCGTCCTGGCCGGGACGGGAGGTGATGCGGGCCTTCCCTTTCTCTGTCTCGATGATCGTGCCTTTGGTCATGATGTTCCGCCGCACGTAGTACCGGTTGGCGGGGTTCTCCACGACGTTGGTGATCGCGGCCTTGGACGCCTTCTTCGTCTTCGGGTCCAGGACGTTCGCCGTCTGCGTGTTGAGGAGCCGCAGCTTCCCGGCGCCGCCCTTGCACCGCACCGTCTTCCGCTTCTCCTCGCCGAGCTTGGTCAGCGTCGGGGTGCGGGCGAGCATGTGTTTCCGCTTGGTGAGCGTGGACGTGTACCGTCCGCCGGTCGACTTCCGCTTGGATCGCGCGTTGATGAGTACCATGGGTCTTCAGTCCGCGGCCTTCTGCTGCGGCCGTCCTGCGGCGGAACAGGGAGGGATTTATAAAGGTAACGGATGGGAGAGCCCTGTTGACATCATTCGCTCCGCGCGCCACCGTCCTGCTCGCATCCGTCCCGCTCGCATCCCGCGGTTCTTCCGTAGGCGCTGTCCGGTCACCGCGTCCCCGGTCTCCTCGGATCCTCGGAAACGTCTCCGGGCGGTTGACGGCTCGCCCGGCAACCTCGGAGCGTCAGCGACGGCGGGGCGCCCTCCCCTCCCCTCCCGCGACGCGCCCACAACGTTCTCCGAAGGATGCTCGCCCGCGAGGACGGTGGCGAACATGATGTCAACGCAGCCGGAAGGGAGAAGAAGGAACGATGAAAAAGAAGCGATGACAAAAGACGGGGGTGCGGAACCATATTATAATTACTTTTTAGTGGTAAAAAACGAAACTTTTATATATGCTGACCGCTCCAAAGGATGCATGGACCTCGAGACGAAAGTACACCTGCACGAGCACACCTATGTGCGCACGCCCGGAGAGAATGCCGTCTTCGTCATCGGCAAGGCGGGCAAAAGCGAGCGGTACACCGCCAAGACGATCGAGGAGGAGATAAAGCGGTTCTACGGCGAGCGGGGGCACACGCTCCTCAAGGAAGGGACGTTCCCCGGCGAGCGGGGAGGCACGCAGTACTTCTTCGCCGCGGGAAAGGAGAGCTGCCACGTCATCCTGGCCTATAAGGGAGAGGCGAGCAGGCAGGAATACGGTGCGGCGCAGCGGACGAGGGATGCGGGCGCAGAGCACCCGTTCACCGCGGTCAGGCAGAAATTCGCCGTCTACGTCCGGAAGCCGGGAATCACCCGCACGCCAGGGATCAAGGACGGGCAGGAGGTCCGCGACGATGCGCAGAGCGTCCGGGAGCGCGACCTGTTCTTCGAATACCTGGCGAACCGACGGCGAGGCAACACGTGAGCCGAAGCATTTTTCTAGAGTGAGACCGTCCCGGGAATGATGGAAGCGGGCAAGCTGCAGAACGTTCTCCGCGACCGCTACGACGCCCAGTCCTGGTGGCCGGTCACCGACCAGAGGCACCGGCGCTTCGAGATCGCCGCGGGCTGCATCCTGACGCAGAACACGGCGTGGCGGAACGTCGAGAGAGCGATCGCGAACCTCGAAGAGGAGGGGCTGCTGGCCCCGAAGAAGATGCTCGCGGCCAAGGAAGAAGGGATACGGACGCGCATCCGGCCGGCGGGATGCTTCAACCAGAAGGCGAAGAAGCTCAGGGCGTTCGCGGAGTTCTACGAAAAACTCGGGGGAAGGACGCCCACGCGGGACGAGCTCCTCGGGCTCTGGGGCGTCGGTCCCGAGACGGCGGACTCGATTCTCTTGTACGCCGCCGGCCGGCCCGTTTTTGTGGTGGACGCTTACACGCGGCGCATTTTTTCGCGCCATTCCTGGCTTTCCGAATCCGCGGGCTATCAGGAGACACAGGATCTTTTTCAATCC